>JAGQTK010000159.1 GCA_020439065.1 Microthrixaceae bacterium | reverse complement strand
GGTCAGGAGCTCGGCGGACCACCAGCGCTCGCCGGCGAGCTCGGAGGCGACGTCGAGCACCCAGCGCGACGGCACCCGCTCGCGGCTGCGGCGGAGGTCTCCCTTGGGCACGCACAGCACCTGGCGCGCGGTGGCGTCGATCGTGGCGAGGAACTGGTGGTGGTGGCGGTCGACCGAGGCGCTGCGCAGGGGCAGTTGGCCGCGGGTGGCCTGGCGCTCGTCGTCGGGCAGGAGGGAGTCGTCCCGGGCGGTGGCGGGGAACGTGCCCTCGGCGAGGCCCAGCACCACCACGAGGTCGAGGTCGACGCCGATGCCGAGGGAGATCGGCCCCACGAGTACCCCCTCGCCGAACCGGCCGACGCGGCCGAGGTCGGCCTCGAGCTCCACCGCGAGGGTGCGGGTGAAGACCGCGAGGGGCACGGGACCCTCGACGTCGTCCAGCGCGGCCAGCCGATCGAGGGCGAGGTCCAGCCGCTCGGCCGCCCGCCGCTCGACGTCGGGCCAGCGGGTGCGCGCGGTGGGCGGGCCGAGGAGCTCGGCGAGCAGCCCCTTGGCCCAGTGGGCGCGATCGCTCCAGGGCTGGGGCGCCTCGGCGTCGGCCAGCTGCTGGGCCAGGCCCAGCACGAAGCCGCGCAGCTCGCGAGCTCGTGCCGCCTCGTCTCGCGCTCGGTCGGCTCGCCAGGTGGGCACCTCGTCGTCGGCGTCGGCCTCGGCGCCCTCATCCGCAATCAGGTCGCGGCGATCGTGATCGTCCTCGCGTTCACGCAGGTCATCGAGCCGATCCTGCGCCTCGCGGGCTCCTTCGTGGACTGGGTGAACGAGGTCACGCGCTTCCTCCCCGGCGCGGCGAGCGACGCGCTGGTCGGGGCGAGCTTCTATTCCGCACTCGCGGGCGCGGATGGCTCGGCGTCGGGCGCGCTGGCGTGGTGGCAGGGTGGCCTCGTGCTGCTCGGGTTCGCCGTGGTCTTCGCCGTGCTCGCGCAGCTGTTCAGCTGGCGCCGCGACGTCGACTGAGTCGCACCTCTCGCGCGGCGCTCCGTGCCAGCGCTACGTGGCGGGCGCGACCTTGGGCACGCGCACCCTGCGCGGGGTCGCGGGCTTCGCGGCGGGCCCAGCCGGCTTCGCGGCGCCCTCGGCCGCGTCACCCGTGGGCTCGGCTTCGCCCCCGACGAGATGGGTGACATCCGAGGCCTCGTTCTCGACGTCCAGGCGCAGCGCCTTCACGAGCTCGATGCCGTGCCGGGTGGTGAGGATGATCCGCGAGAACTCACCCGAGCCATCCAGCTCGATCACGACGCTCGGGCGGTGCCCGCGGATGAGCACGAAATCCTCGCCGCCACCCGACTTCCAGGTGCCGGCGGCGATCACCCCGGGCACGTGCGTGCCGCGCCGGCGGAAGCCGCGCAACCAGATCCAGGCGTCATCGGTGAGCATGACCTTGGTGATCGACGCGCGAGGCATCACGATGTTCTCGCCGCGAAGTGCGAATCCACGCTCAGCCCGCGTGAGCACGACCTCGAGCTGTCCTGAATCCAGCATCAACGTCACCATGCACACAGTCTGCCAGGTTGCGTCGTGCGACGCCCGCCTGGGCGACACGGGATGCCGCGGCATCCCGAATCGTTATCTCTCGCTCGCGCGAGCGCTCGTGTGCGGCGCGACTACGCGCGGGTCTCGTCTGCGGCGTGTGGCAGCACGAGGCGCGAGACGGCCGCGATGAGGGCATCGACGGTCTCTGAGGGGGCGACGGCGTCGACCGTCAGACCGAAGCTGTCGGCGTCACTGGATGTGCGCGGACCGATCGCCGCGACGACCGTGCCGGTGGGGATGTCGGGGAACTGTTCGTGCACCTGCTCGGCGACGAGGCCGGAGGTGACGAGAATCGCGTTGATCCGACCGCTGGCGACATCACGTGCCACGCGGTCCGAGACCGGCACCCCGACGGTGCGATACGCCACGACGCTGCGCACGTGGTGGCCCGCGTCGGTGAGAATCTGCGTGAGGACGGGCTTGGCGATCTCGCTGCGCAGGGTGAGGATGGTGCGCGGCGTGGTCTCGAGCTGGACGAGCTGTCTGGCCATCTCGGCCGCGGAGTTGTCTTCGCTCGGCACGAGGTCGACGCGGAAGCCGTCGGCCTGCAGCGCCGCGGCGGTGGTCTCGCCGACGGCCGCGACGCGGGTGTTCGGTGGCAGCTTCACCTCGTGCGCGTTGAGCACATCGACGGTGGTGGCGCTCGTGATCGTGAGCCAGTCGAACAGCCCGGCCTCAAGGTCGGCGAGGGACTGATCGAGCAGCGCAGGATCGTTCGTGGGCGCGAAGTTGATCAGAGGCGCAATGATCGGCACCGCGCCCTCGGCTCGCAAGCTCGCCGCCACACCGTCGCCCCACGATCCGCCGCGGGGCACGAGCACACGCCACCCGTCTAACGGTTTCTCCGGCCGTACCGACCGCTGTGTTGCGTTCATCTGGACAACTCTCGTGGGACATGATCGGCTGCCCCGCGTTCAAGCAGCCGATGGAAAACTCCCGTCTTGCAATTGCTTGCACGACGGTCTGCACCATCGACAGCCGCTCCATTGCCTGCCGTCACGCTCGAATATACCCCGCATCCACCAGAAGGGCATATCACGCGACGTCCCCAGCACACGCCGGTGACAAGCTCGGCACGCAGCGAGCGCAGCACAGTCCGCACCGGGGGTGAGCCGTCAGGGCACGTTCAGCGCGTATAGAGTCGGACGCCGCCCCACACGATCAGGCCGACGGCGACGGCACCCGCGACGACCAGGCCCAGCGCGGCCGCGGGGCGCTCCTTGGCCAGCCGTTTGCCCTTCTCGGCCCAGGAGTCCACCGTCCGGCCGAGGCGCTTCGGCACATTGCCCTTTTCTTCGATCGCGGCGAGCGCCGCCTTCAGCTCCGCGCGTGCCTGCGCGACCGCGTCGAGGCCCTCGGGCACGATCGTCCGCGAGGTGGATACCGACTCGTGAGATGTCACCGTCATTCGCCCTTCAGAATCTCAAGATCGTGCTTCGCAGCCTGCACGGGGTTCTCTGGGCGCGTGAGCCGCTTGAACCGCAGCACGCCGAGCAGCGCGAACACCGCCGTGGCAACGAGGCCGACGCCGACCATGATCAGCGCGGACGCCCACAGCGGCAGCCAGATGTACAGCACGAACATCAGCGTCAGGCCGACCATCGGCACGGTCCAGAACAGGCAGAACAGCGCCGCTGCCATCCAACCCGAGCCGATGCCCGCGTCCTTCGCGGCGCGACGCACCCAGGCCTTGGCCGCGTCGATCTCGGCGACGATGAGGTTGCGGATGAGTTCGGGAAGATCGCCGATCAGCGTCAGCAGACCGTCGTCGGCGCGATCGCGAGGCGCGTGAGGCAGCGACATCACTTGCCGTCCGTTTTCGCGGCGCGGCTCACGTCATCGGCCGCGTGCTGGGCTTCCTCGGCCGCGTCTTCGAGCACATCGCCCACCTTCTCGGCGGTGTCGCGCACGACGTCGCGCACCTTCTCGCCTGCTGCGCCCTGCTGCGTGCCGGCGCCCTGCTGCACGTTCGAGACGGCCCGGGTCACGCGCTTCGCGCCCTCCCACAGCACCCCGGGGACGGCGAGTGCCGCTGAGGTCGCGAACGTCTGCACCTTCGCGACCTGGCGCTGCACCGGCTCCTGGTTCCACAGCTTCAGCCACTGCGTCTTCATCTGTTCGTAGCGCTCGCGCCCCGCGCGGGTTCCCAGCACGTAGCCGACCGACAGGCCGATCGCGAGTCCGACTTTGCCCTTCATGGGGCCTCCCTGTGCTTGAGAACCAGCATGTCGCACTGGCCCTGCGGATGGCGGGTTGTTCCTGGTCCAGCGTAACGCCGTATGCCGATTTCGGCATCCATCGCGAAGAATGTGCGAAACCGCGGCACGAACGCGGCACTGCGCGGGCTCGTGGTGCGGGCGAGTGCGCGTGCGCGCCGCGCCGCTCCGGCTACTGCGCGGTGCTGGCACCCCACAGCGCGGCTTGTCGGATGATCTCGGCCTGGGCCGTGGCATCCGGAATCACCTGCGCGATGCCGCTGCCCGCGAGCCAGGCGCCCACAGCGACGACACCCGGGCGCGCCGCGATCGACCGGCGAAGCGCCGCCGTGCGCTGGGCATGCCCGATCGTGGCCGCCGGCGGGGCCTGGGCGAAGCGCGCGCGATGGCTGCCGAGCACGTGGTTCGCCGAGAGCGGCACGCCCAGCAGCGCGGATGCCTCGGCCACCGCCATCGCCGTCGCACCGGCGAGGTCGAGCCCGGCGGTCGCCGGCGGCTCGTCGGCGACCCCGAACAGCACGCGCA
>JAGQTK010000158.1:4056-4348 GCA_020439065.1 Microthrixaceae bacterium | reverse complement strand
CGCCCCCCGACGCGCCGGCTACGGGGTCGCCCGCCGCGGCTCCTGCAGGTCCCCAAGGACCCCTCTTCACGCTCATGCCCCCGGAGGGGCAGGTCACCGCCGACGGATTGCTCGATGGCTTCCTCGCGTACTGCACGCAGCGCGGGGTGTCGCTCTACCCGGCGCAGGAGGAGGCGCTGCTGGAGGTCGTCGGCGGATCGCACGTGATCGTCACCACGCCCACCGGGTCGGGCAAGAGCCTCATCGCGACGGCGGCACACTTCGCCGCGCTGGCGACGGGACGGCGCACCTT
>JAGQTK010000158.1:0-4034 GCA_020439065.1 Microthrixaceae bacterium | reverse complement strand
GATCAAGGCGCTGGTCGCCGAGAAGTTCTTCGAGCTGGCCGCCACGTTCGGGCGCGAGCGGGTCGGCATGATGACCGGCGACGCCGCGGTCAACGCCGGAGCGCCGATCATCTGCTGCACCGCGGAGATCCTGGCCAACGTCGCGCTGCGCGCCGGCGCCACCGCCGAGGTGGGCCAGGCGGTCCTCGACGAGTTCCACTACTTCGCCGATCCCGACCGCGGATGGGCCTGGCAGGTGCCGCTGCTCGAGCTCGTCGACACCCAGTTCGTCCTCCTGTCGGCCACGCTCGGCGACGTCTCGCGCTTCGTCGACGACCTTCCCGAACGCACCGGCCGGCCCGTCGCGGTCGTCGGCGGCGCGACCCGGCCGATCCCCCTCGTGCACGAGTTCCGGGTCACGCCGCTGCCCGAGGTGCTCGAGGAGCTGCTCGAGACGAACCAGACCCCGGTCTACGTCGTGCACTTCACCCAGGCCGCAGCGGTGGAACGGGCACAGGCCCTGCTGAGCATGAACCTGTGCACGAGGGACGAGAAGGACGAGATCGCCGACGCGATCGGTGGGTTCCGGTTCTCGCCCGGGTTCGGCCGCACCCTCTCGAAGTTCGTGCGCAACGGGATCGGGGTCCACCACGCCGGGATGCTCCCGAAGTACCGCCGGCTGGTCGAGCGGCTCGCCCAGGCCGGGCTGCTCAAGGTCATCTGCGGGACCGACACGCTCGGCGTCGGCATCAACGTGCCGATCCGCACGGTCGTGATCACGGCGCTCACGAAGTTCGACGGCGAGAAGATGCGGCGGCTGAGCGCCCGCGAGTTCCACCAGATTGCCGGGCGCGCGGGCCGTGCGGGGTACGACACGGAAGGCGACGTGATCGCGCTCGCGCCCGAGCACGAGGTGGAGAACGCGCGCCAGAGCGCCAAGATCGAGGCGCAGCGCGCCGCCGGCAAGAAGGTGGGCAAGGGCCCGAAGAAGAAGTCGGCGCCGCAGGGCTTCGTCGCCTGGAACGAGCAGACGCTCGAGCGCCTCGTCGCGAGCGAGCCCGAACCGCTCGTGAGCCGCATGAGGATCACGCACGCCATGGTGCTCGGGGTCATCGCGCGGGGGTCGGGGAGCGAGGGCGGATCCACAATGGATCACCGAGCCGACCAGCACCGCGACCACCACGGCGAGCACCGCGGCCAGCGCGCGAGCGAGATCCTGCGCGTCATGCGCACGCTCATCTTCGACAGCCACGAGCCGCGCGCCGCGCAGTTCGCCCACGCGCGCACGGCGCTCGGCATCTTCCGCACGCTGCGCGACGGCGGCATCGTTGAGGTCGTGCCGGGCAATAACCCGAGCGACGACCCGGCGGATCCGCTGCTCCGTCTCACCGTCGAGCTGCAGGCGAACTTCGCGCTCAACCAGCCGCTCTCGCCGTTCGCCCTCGCCGCGTTCGAGCTGCTCGACCGCGAGGATGGGGTCGGGGTCGGGGTCGGGGTCGGGGTCGGGGTCGGGGTCGGGGTCGGGGCCGAGGCCGAGGTCGGGGCCGAGGTCGGGGTCGGGGCCGAGGCATCCACCGCCGCGGGATCGGTCGGTGCCGAAGTGCGCACCGCCGGCACCGGGCACTACGCGCTCGATGTGGTCAGCGTGATCGAGGCGACGCTCGACGACCCCCGTCCGGTGCTCTCACAGCAGCAGTTCCTGGCCCGGGGCGAGGCGGTTGCGGCGATGAAGCGCGAGGGCATCGAGTACGACGAGCGGATGGAGCTGCTCGAGGAGGTCACGTACCCAAAGCCGCTCGCGGGGCTGCTTGCGCAGTCGTTCGAGGTGTTCGCGTCGAGCCAGCCGTGGGTGCGCGATTTCGAGCTTTCGCCCAAGTCGGTCGTGCGCGACATGTTCGAGCGCGCGCTCTCGTTCGGCGAGTTCGTCTCGCACTATCAGCTGGCCCGCAGCGAGGGGCTCGTGCTGCGCTACCTCAGTGACGCGTATCGGGCGATTCGGCAGACGGTGCCGAGCGAAGCGAAAAGCGACGAACTGCTCGACATCATCGAGTGGCTCGGCGAGTTGGTGCGCCAGGTCGACTCGAGCCTCGTCGACGAGTGGGAAGAGCTCATCAATCCCTTGGATGCTCCGACCGCCGATGCCCCGGTTGTTCCGCCTGCGCCGCCGTCGGTGCTGAGCAATCGCCGCGCCTTCGTCGTGCTGGTGCGCAACGAGCTGTTTCGCCGCGTGCGGCTGGCGGCGCGCGAAGACGATGAGGCGCTGGCCGAGCTCGATCCCGATGTGGATTGGTCAGCCGCGCTGGATGACTACTTCGACGAGCACGACGAGATGCTCACCGGCGGCCCGGCGCGCTCACCCGCGCTGGTCGACATCGACGAGTCGGATGCCGCAGCCGAGGGCATCTGGCGGGTGGAGCAGACCATCGACGATCCGGAGGGCAACCACGACTGGCGCATCCGCGCGGTCGTCGAGCTCGCCGCCTCGGAGGAGGAGGGCACCGCCGTGCTTCGGGTGACGGAGGTGCTGCGGCTGTAGCGACGCTGTTGCTGCCCCGCCCGTCACACGACGACATTCGCTGACATGTTGCGACACGTCGGGCCGCGGCATCCACGTAGCTGTTTCAATCGCCTCATGACGACCGTGACCGCACCCAGTACCCCATCCGCGCCCGCAGGGGCGAACGCCACGAACGCCGGTCCCGGCGGCGCGGCGGCCGCCGGCGCAACCATCGGCGCAACCGTCGCCGCGGCCGCTGAGGCCGCCGAAGCCGCCGCCGAAGCACACCGGGCATGGGCGCAGTCCCGGCATGAAGCAGTGACGGCGCCGCAGGGCGTGCTCTCGCTGGTGCTGCAGGCATGGGCGGGCGCGGGCGAGCCGGAGGTGACCGAGGCTGAAGCCCGCCAGGGGCACCCGGCGGATGCCGTGTTCACCCGGCTGCAGCGCCCCGAGCTTGAGACGGGCGAGGTGCAGGAGGGGTACCGGATTTGGCGGAGCGACTCGCCCGCGCAGCAGGCGTTCGAAGCGATCGAGGTCTACGACTACGACCCCGCGTGGGTGATCGAGGGGCGTTTCGAGCTCGTCGATGAGGATCGGGTGGTGCCGATCGAGCACCTCCTCGACGGCGGCGCCACGCGGGAGCTGCCGGTGTCGGGCGATCTCGTCTTTACCCACGAGGGGCAGGAGGTGCGGCTCGCCGCGTTCGACGCGAACTACGGCGGATCCCGGATCCTGCACCTGGTCTTCGCCGACCAGAGCAACGGCGCCGAGTCGTATGGCACGGGACGATTCCTCCTGCTCGAGCACCCCGCAACGGACGGGCTCACAACCGGCGGCTCGGTCGATCTCACGATCGACTTCAACCGGGTCGTGGTGCCACCGTGCGGGTTCTCCAACCAGATGAACTGCCCGCTCCCGCCGCTGCAGAACCGCCTGCCCTTTGCGGTGCGCGCGGGGGAGCGCAACGTTCGCTTCGCAGAGGGCTTCTCGCTGCACGGCTGAGCGGGGTCCTGCGCGTTCGACGCCTCCCGCAACGCCGCGCCCGCGGGCCGGGCACCGGGGCCGGGCGCCGGGACCGAGCGCCGCAGTGCCTGGCGGGTAGGGCGCAGCCGCGGTGCCCGCACGGGGCGCGAGCCGCGGTACCGACGGGGCGCGAGCCGCGGTGCCGACGGGGCGCAAGCCGTGGTGCCGATGGGGCGTGAGCCGTGGTGCCGACGGCGCGCGAGCCGCGGTGCGCACGGGACGCGAGCCGCAGGGCCGACACGTATGCCGCACCGTGGTGCCGACGCGTATGCCGCGCCGTAGTGCCGACACGTATGCCGCACCGTGGTGCCGACGGGTGTGCCGCACCGTGGTGCCGAATGGTGTGCCCTCGCGTCCTGCGTGCGGGTGCCTCCGGGTCGCCGGCGTACCGCGGCCACGTGCGCGAGAGAGGTGCGCGAGAGACGTGCGCTTGCTACATGCGCTGGAGAACACGTGCCCTAGCTGTACTGACCCGGATCGTTGTTGACATACGAGAGGCCTCCGCGGTCGAGTTGGAGCTGTCTAGTTCTTCAGC
>JAGQTK010000157.1 GCA_020439065.1 Microthrixaceae bacterium | reverse complement strand
TGTCATAAGAACCGTGCTTTTTTCGCCGCACTCGGCCCGATAGAGCGCGGGTTCCTTGCGATGCGTCGATACGATTGAGCAATGGTGAGCTTGACCGGAGACATGAACCCCCTGCACCCCGACCGCAACATCGCGTTGGAGTTGGTGCGGGCAACCGAGGCGGCCGCGATTCGCGCCGTGCCGTTCATCGGCCGGGGTGACAAGCTCGCGGCCGACGGCGCCGCGGTGGACGCGATGCGCGCGTTCCTGCACACGGTCGGCATCGACGGTCAGATCGTGATCGGCGAGGGCGAGAAGGACGAGGCCCCCATGCTGTTCAACGGCGAGGCCGTGGGCAACGGTCGTGGTCCGGAGTGCGATATCGCGGTCGACCCGATCGATGGCACCTCGCTCACCGCCGAGGGCCGCCAGAACGCGCTCTCGGTGATCGCGGTGAGCGACCGGGGCACGATGCTCGACGCCTCGAGCGTGTTTTACATGGACAAGATCGTCACGGGCCCGGCCGGCGTCGGCGTCGTCGACATCCGAAAGCCTGTCGGCGAGAACATCCGGGCCCTCGCCGCGGCGATGGGCAAGCCCGTCGACCAGATCGTCGTCTCGGTGCTGAACCGTCCGAGGCACGAGCAGCTGATCGCCGACATCCGGGCCGCAGGCGCGGGCACGCGCCTGATGAGCGACGGCGACGTGGCAGGTGGCATCAACGCCGCCCGCTTCAACGCGCCCACCGACATGTGCATCGGCATCGGCGGCAGCCCGGAGGGCATCGTGACCGCGTGCGCGATCAAGGCGCTCGGCGGTCACATCCAGGGCCGCATGTGGCCGCGCGACGATGCCGAGCGCCAGCGGGGCATCGATGCGGGGCTGAAGATGGACCACGTGTACGAGGCCGACGAGCTCGTCAAGGGCAACAACACGATCTTCGTCGCGACCGGCGTGACCGACGGCCAGCTCGTGTCGGGCGTGCGTCGCGAGGGCAACTGGGTGCACACCGAGAGCATCGTGCTTCGCGGCGCCTCCGGCACGCTGCGGCGCATCTCTTCGGAGCACCTGCTCACCAAGTGGGGCTGACGCCGCCCGGCGTGCTCCCGGTCAGGTGGCCTCGGCGCGCCTCATTTGCGACAATGGGGAAGCCTGTCATCGTCGACGGTGGCTGCAGTCTTCCGCTGCGGTAGCCAATCTCCCGTCATCACAGCCCAGGAGGCGAGTGCGAATGCCCACTCCGATGTCGAACCCCGCGCCCGCAACCGGTGCGCAGGCCGTGGTCGAGAACGCCATGGATCCGGCGCGTCGCCCGGACGTGCTGTTTCGCGTGCGTCGCGACGCAGAGCACCAGCGCAGCGTCTGGTGGAACATCGGCGCGTTTGTCGTGGTCTCGGGCGCCATCGTGGCGCTGATGAGCCTCGTCCCCGGCGGCTTTTAGCCGGCCGGCTGCTCAGTCCAGCCGGTCGCGCAGCGCGCCCACGTCGGCGAGTTGCTCCGGTGATTCGAACTCCCTCGCGGCCAGCGGGCGTGGTGCCTCATGGATCGGCTGCGGCTCAGCCAGCAGCGCGAGCTTGGTCTCGTCGACGCCGGGAAACTGTCGTGCGGTGACCAGCACCCGCGATTCGAGGGAGTTGGCGAAGCTGTTGTAGCTCGCGACCGTCCGCTCGATCGCCCGGCGCAGGCCCTCCGCGTGCCCGGCCATCGTGCCGAGCCGCTGGTAGAGTGTGTTGCCGAGCTCGTACAGCCGCTTCGCTTCGGTCGAGACGTCCTGCTGCGTCCACGTGTAGGCGACCGTCTTCAGCACGGCCCAGAGGTTGACCGGCGAGGCCAGCGCCACCCGCTTGCTGAACGCGTGATCGAGCAGGGCCGGGTCTTCCTCAAGCGCGGAAGACAGCAGGGACTCGCTCGGGATGAAGCAGATGACGAACTCGGGGCTCGCGCTGAACCCCTCCCAGTACTGCTTCTTCGCGAGCGCATCGACGTGCGCCCGCACCGCGCGCACGTGCTTGCCGAGGAGCTCCTTGCGGCGGGCACCCTCCTCGCCGCTCGCGGTGACCGGGATCTGACTGGCCTCGATGTAATGCTCGAGCGGCGCCTTCGCGTCAACCGTGATGGTCTTGCCGCCGGGGAGCTTGATCACCATGTCGGGGCGACCTGCGCCGGCCTCCGTGGTGATCGACGCCTGCGTGTCGAAATCGACGTAGCGGGTAAGTCCCGCGGCTTCGACGACGCGGCGCAGCTGCGTCTCACCCCAGACGCCGCGCGTGCTGTTCGAGCGGAGGGCGCTCGCGAGCGACTCGGTCGTCAGCCGCAGCCGCTCGTCGGAGTGCTGCGCCTGCTGCAGCTGCTCGGCAAGCGTGCCGTACTGCTGGCTGCGCTGGCGCTCCAGCTCGGCGATCTTCTCCTGCATCGTCAGCAGGGTCTCGCGCACGGGGCTGAGTGCCTGCAGCACGGCGTGCTCGCGGCGCTCCGCCTCGGTGCGTTCCGCCTGGTCGGCCCGCTGCTGCGCGAGGAGCTCCTGGCGCTGCGCCGTGGCATCCGCCAGTCGCGCGCGCAGCTCGTCGGTGGTCGAGTACAGCCCGGCGAGGTCGGCCTGCAACGCGGCACGCAGCTCGGCCTCGCCCGCGAGGACGCCGGCATGCTCGGCGTCGCGCTGTGCGAGCGCACGCGTGAGGTCGAGTTCCTGTTGCGCGGCGCCGGTCTCGGTGCGCCCACGCAGGAGCCAGCCCGCGAGGAAGCCCGCGATGAGGGTGATGATCCCTACGACGACAATGGTTGCGACATCCATGCCGCCATGCTCACACGAGCGTCAGACATTCGCGTTGTCGGGGACGGCGATGCGGCCGATGCGCAGCGAAAGCGCGCCCGCGAGCGCCGCGAGGTCGGCCGCGGCGTGGCGTTTGGCGGCGTCGATCATGATCCGCGCGCAGGCCTCCGCGTCGGCGAGTGCGTCGTGGTGGGCGAACTCGGTGAACCCCGCGGCCGCGGCCGCCATCGGCAGGCGATACGAGTCGAGCTCGTACGTTTTGCGCGCGACCTGCAAGCTGCAGAAGTAGTCGTACGGTGGGCAGGCTTCGCCGGTGGCCTCGCAGGCGCGGCGCAGCACACTCGTGTCGAAGCCGGCGTTGTGGGCGACCAGCATGTCGTCGCCGATGAAGGCGGTCAGCGCCGGCAGCTGCGCGCTCCAGCTCGGCGCGCGCGCGACGTCACGGGCGGTGAGGCCGTGGATGCGCGTGTTCCATTCCAGAAACTCGTCGTGGCCCGGCGGCGGTTGGATCAGCCAGCCCACCCGCTCGGTGACCTCGCCGTTGCGCACGCGTACCAACCCGACGCTGCAGGCGGAGGCGGCAGAAGAGTTCGCCGTTTCAAAGTCGATCGCGGTGAAATCCACTGGCACCCGTCAACTCTCGCCCACCGTCCCGGCGGGGCGATCAGGCACGCCGTTCGGCGGCGGATCGGCGACGGATCGGACCCGGCTGCGCGGCGCTTTCGGGCCGGGGCGCCGCAGCCCTAGGGTGAGGGCATGTCCACTGGCAAACGCAGCGAGATGGCGACGTCGTTCGGGAGGGCGGCGGGGAGCTACGAGGCGGGCCGGCCGGGGTATCCGGCCGCCGTCGTGCGGTGGATGCTGCAGCCGGCGGTCGCGGCATCCACCGGGCGCGTGCGCGTGGCGGATGTGGGTGCGGGAACAGGTAAGCTCACCCGTGCGCTGCTGGGCGCCGACGCCGGGGCGCCGATCGATGTGCTCGCGATCGACCCGGACGCGCGGATGCTGGAGGCGCTCGCCGCGTCGATCCCGGGTGTGCCGACGGCGGTCGGGACCGCCGAGCGGCTGCCGCTTGCCGATGGGAGTGTCGACGCGATCGTGCTCGGCCAGGCCTGGCACTGGGTGGATCCCGAGGCCGGAGCAGTCGAGATCGCGCGGGTGCTGCGCCCGGGCGGCGTGCTCGGCTTGGTCTGGAACATTCGCGACGCGCAGGTGCCGTGGGTCGCGCGGATGACCGAGATCATGCATCGCAGCAACGCCGAGGCGCTGCTCGAGCAGGGCGGACCGCGGGTGCCGGCGCCGTTCATCGGGCTCGAGCGGGTGAGCGTCGCGTGGTCGCGCCCGATGACGGCCGACGCGCTCATGGAGATGGCGCGCTCGCGCAGCTACCTGATCACGGCGCCGGCGGATGAGCGCGCCCGCATCGAGACCGAGCTGCGTGCGTTCGTTGACGCGTTGCCGGAGCTGCGCGACGGCGGCGCGATCGAGCTGCCCTACCGCACCCACGCGTTCCGGACCGTCCGCCCCTGAGTGCTGCCGCGTCGCGTCCCGACCTTGGGCGGCAATGGGGCGCACCCCCACGTAGAATGAACCCTCGTGGCTCTTACTATCGGCATCGTCGGCCTGCCCAACGTCGGCAAGTCCACCCTCTTCA
>JAGQTK010000156.1 GCA_020439065.1 Microthrixaceae bacterium | reverse complement strand
TATCGCACATCTTCGCCACGAGACGGCGTGTCGGCGGGCAGGGGACTGCTCGTCAGGCCTCGTCCAGGGTCACTCCCATGGGCAGCAGCACGCTCTTGGCCTCGCAGTACTCCTCGATACCCTCATGTCCGTTCTCGCGTCCGACACCGGACTGCTTGTAGCCGCCGAAGGGGCTGCACGGGTCGAATGCGTACCAGTTGATCCCATAGGTTCCGGTACGTACCTGTCGGGCCACATCAAGCCCCTTCTGCACGTCCGATGTCCAGACACTGCCTGCCAGGCCGTAATGCGAGTCGTTGGCGATCTTGATGGCGTCGTCGACCGAGTCGTAGGGGATGACACACAGCACGGGGCCGAAGATCTCCTCCTGTGCGATGGTCATGTTCTCGTCGACATTGCTGAAGACGGTGGCGCCGACGTAGTGGCCGGTCTCGCGACCGTGCTCGCGGCCGTCGAGCACCAGGGTTGCGCCTTCGGCGACGCCCTTCTCGATGTAGCTCTCGACGATCTCGCGCTGGCCGCCGCTGACGAGCGGGCCCATGCGCACGCCCTCTTCGTCGGGTGCACCGATCGTGAACTGCTCCGCGACGGCCTTGGCGATCGCGGTCGCCTCGTCGATGCGGTCGTGCGGGACGAGCATGCGGGTGAGCGCCGAGCAGGTCTGACCCGTGTTGCCCATGCACTTGGCGACACCGTCTGCGACGGCGGTCTGGAAGTCAGCGTCATCGAGGATGATCATTGCCGACTTGCCACCGAGCTCGAGCGAGACCTTCTTGACGGTCTCGGCCGCGACGATCGAGACGCGCTTACCGGCACCGTTCGAGCCCGTGAACGAGATCATGTCGATGTCGGGGTGCGAGGAGATCGCCTCGCCGATGACCGAGCCGCGACCGCTGACGAGGTTGAACACACCTGCCGGCAGGCCGATCTCGTCGAAGATATCGGCGAGCGCGTACGAGATGAACGGCGCCTCGACACTGGCCTTGAGCACGACTGTGCAGCCCGCGGCCAGTGCGCCGCCGACCTTCAGGACGATCTGGTGCAGCGGGTAGTTCCAGGGCGTGATCGCGCCGACGACGCCGACAGGCTCGCGCACGATCAGCGAGTTGCCGATCTCTTCGTCGTCGAACGAGAAGTTGGCGGCCAGATCGGCGAAGATGCCGAGGTTGGTCATCGGCAGGCCGATCTGCACCCGCTGCGCCATCCAATCAGGCGAGCCGAGGTCCTGTGAGACGAGTGCGGCGAGCTCGGGCAGACGCGCCATCAGGAGCTCCTGCGTCTTCTTCAGGTATGCGCCGCGCTCTGCGCCGGGCAGTGCCGACCATGCGGGGAACGCCGCGACGGCGGCCTCGACCGCACGGTCGACGTCGCCCGGGGTGCCGGACACGATGGTGCCGAGAAGCTCCTCCGTGCTGGGGTTGAAGACCTCGATGAGCTCCGTGCTCTCGGAGTCGACCCAAGCTCCATTGATGTAAATCTGATTCCGGTTAGCTACGTTGCCCACCGATTCACCTCCGTGTGATGTCGGCGTATCGAAGGCAGGAGCCTCCGGGTCTGCCGGGGTTGTCGCGATATCAACCACCATGGTTGTTGTGGTGCAATCTTAGAGTTATGTTCTAGTGCATGGCAATGTCGCCATGCCCGATGCAGCGTCGCTGCACCGCAGGGGGAGCCCACCAGCGGTGCGGCGCCTCACACACGAAAGTCAAGGACGACGAGCGATGAGCATTTTGGTTCCCAACGGTGTGAACACTCCCGAGATCATGCGCACCGAGCTGACCGATCGGCAGCGCGAGGCGCGTGCGCGCATTTATGCGATGCCGCTCGAGGCGCTGGATCCGGCGAACGCGAGCGAGTTCGAGAACGAAACCATGTGGTGGAAGTTCGAACGCCTGCGCGCCGAGCAGCCCGTGCATTTCACCTCGGCCGAGCAGAGCGCGTACGGCGCGTACTGGTCGGTGACCAGGTGGGATGACATCATCAAGGTCGACACCGACGCCGAGACGTTCTCTGCGGTCGCCGGCATCGCGCTCTCGCGCACGCCGCAGACGGCGTCGGTACTCACCCAAGGCGACGACCTGTCGCCCGAAGAGCTCGAAGCGGCGAAGCAGCGCGGGGTTCCTTCGCTGCTGAATATGGATCCGCCGGAGCACGGGCTGCACCGCGGCTCGGTCTCCGAAGGTGTCTCGCCGGCGAACATCGCGGCGCTCGAGCCGCTCGTTCGTGAGCGCATCGGCAAGATCCTCGATGACCTGCCGATCGGTGAGGAGTTCGACTGGGTCGACAGGGTCTCGATCGAGCTCACCGCGATGACGCTGGCGACGCTGTTCAATTACCCGCAGGAGCGTCGCCGCGAACTGACCTACTGGTCGGACGTGATGAGCTCGGCGCCAGGCCCGGGGCAGGTGAATGAGACGCTCGAGGAGAAGATCGCCGACCAGAAGAACTTCCTCGCGATGATCGCGCAGCTGTACAAAGCGCGCGGCGAGGCCGAGCCGGCGAGCGACTTCATGTCACTGATGGCCCACAGCCCGAACTCGAAGAACTTCACGCCCGCCGAGATCTACGGCAACAGCGTCGTGCTGCTCGTCGGTGGCAACGACACGACCCGAAACACCCTGACGGGATCCGTGTACGCGCTCGACCGAAACCCCGCGCAGTTCCAGAAGCTGAAGGAGAATCCCAAGCTCATCCCGAGCATGGTGGCCGAGACGATCCGCTGGCAGACGCCGCTGTCGCACATGACCCGCCGGGCGACGCGGGACGTGGAGCTCGGCGGCCAGCTGATCAAGAAGGGGGACCGGCTCGCGCTCTGGTACGTCTCGGGCAACCGCGACGAGGAGAAGATCGAGCAGCCGAACGAGTACATCATCGATCGGAAGAACCCTCGTCAGCACCTCTCGTTCGGCTTCGGTGTGCACCGGTGCCTGGGCAATCGCATCGCGGAGTTGCAGTTGCGGCTCACGTGGGAGGAGATCCTCAAGCGGTTCCCTGAGATCAAGGTGATCGGCAATCCGGTGCGCGCGTTCAACGGGTTTGCGAAGGGATACGAGGCCATGACGGTCGTCATTCCGTCACGCTACGAGGCGCTTGCCGAGTAGCGGCCGCGCAGTCCGAACAGAAGGCGGGTGGTGTCAAGTACTTGACAACACCCGCCTTTTGCTCGTTGATTGGAAGGAGATTCGACGAGAAGCACAGTTCCGCCCGCCACCGGGGTGGCCCGGGGTCACGAGCCCCACGCTCCGGGCGGGCCATGCAGGTTGAACATCCAGCAGGTCAAGGAGGACATGCGATGAGTACATTGGCACCGAACGAGGTCTATCCGATCGTTACGAAAGACGGTCGGCTGAGCGATGAGCAGCTGGCCGCCCGCGAGCGCATCTATGCAGCGCCGCTGCACACGCTCAACCCGGGGGATCCCGCCGCATTCGAAAATCAGGAGATGTGGTGGAAGTTCGAGCGGCTCCGTGCCGAAGACCCCGTCCATTACACGCCAGAGGAGAACACGGAGCACCGGGCGTACTGGTCGTTGACCAAGTGGGACGACATCGTCGCCGCGGACACTGACTCGATTCGGTTCTCGAACGAGACGACACCCTCGTTGACCCTCCCGGGGTCGAGCCTTGCAGTGTTGCGCACGCTGCCGGCGGACGCCACACCCGAGCAGATCCGTGAGGCAGAGATCCGGGGGATCCCATCGCTGCTGAGCATGGATGCGCCCGCGCATGGGATTCACCGCGGCGCGGTCGCAGAAGCCGTGTCACCGGCGAACCTGGCCATCTTCGAACCGCTGATCCGCGAGCGCATCGGCAAGATCCTCGATGACCTGCCGATTGGTGAGGAGTTTGACTGGGTCGACCTGGTGTCGAAGGATCTCACCGCCACCACGCTCGCCACGCTCTTCGGCTACCCGCAGGAGCGTCGCCGGGACCTCGTGTACTGGTCGGACGTTGCGACCACGCTCCCGGCCCCGGGAGCGCTGGTGGAGACGCACGAGGAGAAGGACCGCATCATGCAGGAGTTCTTCGACATGTTCCGGCAGCTCGTCGAGGAGCGGAGCACCCAGGAGCCGGGTGCCGACTTCATCTCGCTCATGGCGCATAGCCCGCACATGAAGACCTTCACGCCGATGGAGATCCAGGGCGACGCGGGTGTGCTGCTGATCGGTGGCAACGACACCACGCGAAACACCCTCTCGGGCTCGGTGTACGCGCTGAACATGTTCCCCGAGCAGAACCGCATGCTGAGGGAGAACCCGAAGCTCATCCCGAACATGGTCGCTGAGACGATCCGCTGGCAGACCCCGCTCTCGCACATGTCGAAGCGTGCGACCGAGGACTTCGAGTTCGGCGGCAAGCAGATCAAGAAGGGCGACAAGGTGGTGATGTGGTACGTCTCGGGCAACCGTGACGGCGACGTCATCGAGAATCCGGACTCCTTCATCATCGACCGCAAGCGGCCGCGCACGCATATTTCTTTCGGCTTCGGCA
>JAGQTK010000155.1 GCA_020439065.1 Microthrixaceae bacterium | reverse complement strand
CTCGAACAGGTGGACGGTCTCGCCCTGCGCATCGGCGAGGATCTGCACCTCGATGTGCCGGGGGCGCAACACCGCCTGCTCGAGGAACATCGTGGGGTCGCCGAACGCGCTGTCGGCCTCGCGCATGGCCTCGCGCAGCGCGGCCTCGAGGTCTTCGGCGCGCTCGACCCGGCGCATCCCCCGCCCGCCGCCACCGGCGACCGCCTTGGCGAAGAGGGGAAAGCCGATCTCGGCGGCGCCCGCCAGCAGCGCATCGACATCGCGCGATGCCGGCGTCGAGGCCAGCACGGCAACACCGGCGTCGATCGCGCGGTGCTTCGCGGCGACCTTGTTGCCGGCCATCTCGAGCACGCCGGCCGGGGGCCCGATGAAGGCGATGCCGTTCGCTGCGGCCTTGGCCGCAAGCTCCGGATTCTCGGCGAGGAATCCATAGCCGGGGTAGATGGCATCGGCACCCGACTCGAGCGCGACGCGAATGATCTCGTCGACATCGAGGTAGGCGCGGACGGGATGCCCGACCTCACCGATCTGGTAGGCCTCATCCGCTTTCAGGCGGTGCAGGGAATTGCGGTCCTCATAGGGGAACACCGCGACGGTCCGGGCGCCCAGTTCGTAGGCGGCCCGGAAGGCACGAATCGCGATCTCTCCGCGGTTGGCGACGAGAATTTTGCTGAACATTCCAGCCTTTCGGGCTTATCTGCTCGGTGTGGGTGGTGTGTGGATCCAGCCTAGTGAAGGTAACGTTGTGCTTTGTGCACGTACTTAGCGTTAGCTCACTCAAGGGCGGAGTCGGAAAGACGACCGTGACCCTCGGTCTCGCGTCTGCCGCTTTTTCGAGGGGCGTTCGAACGCTCGTCGTCGATCTCGATCCCCAATCGGATGTGTCTACGGGCATGGACATTCAGGTGGCGGGCCGCCTCAACGTCGCAGATGTGCTCGCCAACCCGAAGGAGAAGGTCGTCCGCCAGGCGATCACCTCCAGCGGCTGGGCCAAGGCGCACCCTGGAACGATCGACGTGATGATCGGCAGCCCTTCCGCGATCAATTTCGATGGTCCGCACCCGAGCGTGCGCGATGTCTGGAAGCTCGAGGAAGCGCTCGCGACGATCGAGAACGACTACGACCTCGTGCTCATCGACTGCGCGCCTTCGCTCAACGCCCTCACGCGCACCGCGTGGGCCGCGAGCGATCGTGTCGTCGTCGTGACCGAGCCGGGCCTGTTCTCGGTGGCCGCCGCCGACCGCGCCCTCCGCGCGATCGAAGAGATCCGGCGCGGGCTCAGCCCACGACTGCAGCCGCTCGGCATCGTCGTCAACCGCGTGCGCCCGCAGTCGATCGAGCACCAGTTCCGCATCAAGGAGCTGCGCGACATGTTCGGACCGCTCGTGCTCTCGCCCCAGCTGCCAGAGCGCACCTCGTTGCAGCAGGCGCAGGGCGCCGCCAAGCCGCTGCACATCTGGCCTGGCGACTCCGCGCAGGAGCTCGCCGCCGACTTCGACGCCCTCCTCGAGCGCGTCCTGCGGACCGGCCGGATCACCGCCCCCGACGAGGCGCCGCGGCCGTAGCCCGCGGCCGTAGCCACGGCACCGAGGCCGTAGCCGCAGCGCTGTGGCTGTGGCTGTGGCGCATGCTGCGCCGGGAGCACAGCGCTGCCTGCCCGGTTGCGGGCTGGAGGGGCCGTGCGGGCGGTCAGGCCGTGCGGACCGCGCGGCGAGCGGCGAGCTCGTCCATCGGGTCGGGCGTCTGCGGGTCAAACTGCACGAGGGTGGTCTCGACCTCGCGGAGCACCTTGCCGACGGCGATGCCGAACACCCCCTGGCCTCGGCTGACGAGGTCGATGACCTCGTCGTTCGAGGTGCACAGGTACACGCTCGCGCCGTCGCTCATGAGCGTGGTGCCTGCGAGATCGTGGATGCCGGCCGCACGCAGCTGCTCGACGGCGGTCCGAATCTGCTGGAGCGAGATGCCCGTGTCGAGCAATCGCTTCACGAGCTTGAGCACGAGGATGTCTCGGAAGCCGTACAGGCGCTGGGATCCGGAGCCGCTCGCGCCGCGCACGGTGGGTTGCACGAGTTCCGTGCGGGCCCAGTAGTCAAGCTGGCGGTACGTGATCCCGGCGGCGCGCGCCGCGACGGCCCCGCGGTAGCCCGTCTCGTTGTCGATGTCGAGCATTCCGTCGGTGAACAGCAGGTCGGCATCGAATCGATGCGTGCTGACCGGGTCGCTTCCGCGCATCCTCGTGCCTCCCCTGTGTCAAGTCTTCGGCGGGCGTCTCCCCTGCCTTCCTCCACGCTAGCGGGGAGGGGATGAGGTGGCGGTGACATCCGTCGAAAGAAGATCGGCGTGTCGGCTCTGCCCGTCTCAGCAGTGTACGCCCTTGGCCGAAAACCCGGCCCGCGGCGTGGCGTGCGCTACTGCATGAGCCGCGCCAACGCGAGCGCCACGAACGCTTGGCGCATGTCATCGAGGCGACGCGCCAGCTCAGGCGCGAGCTCGTTCGCTTTCGCCCGACTGCCCGCATCGGGTCGGCGCAGCAGCGTCGCGAGCGACGACTCGATCAAGGCGACGTCGCGCTCCGCACTGGCCCGCATCGCACGCAGATGCCGCGGCTCGATGCCGTGGCGTTCGAGGGCCACGAGCGCGCGCAGCATCGAGACGGTCTCCTCGCCGAAGCTCTCCGCGGGGGCGATGAGCCCGGTGCTGATCGCATCGTTGAGCAGCTGCGGCGCCGCACCCGTCGTGCTCAGCAGGTCGGCGCGACGATATCGCCGCCCCGCCGGGATGATCGTGGGCGGCGGCTCGTGGCTCTGCCCGGGGTGGGCGGGGTTGCGGCCCGCGTCGAGGTCGCCCAGGTAGTCGCGGATCACGCTGATCGGCAGGTAGTGGTCGCGCTGCAGGGTGAGCGCGACTCGCAGCCGCTCCACGTCCTCCGGCGAGAACTTGCGGTAGCCGGACTCGGTGCGCGACGGCGTGACGATGCCCTGCACCTCGAGGAAGCGCAGCTTCGAGGCGGAGAGCTTCGGGAACTCGGGCATCAGGCGCGCCAGCACCTGACCGATACTCAGCAGGGCTGCCGCTGCGGCGTCTTCTCGCGACGCGGTGGCCGACATACGTCGCGGCCTAGCCCGCGGCCTGTGGCAGGTCGCGCGGCGAGACGAAGAAGGTGAGCCGGAACTTGCCGATGCGCACCTCGGAGCCGTTCGAGAGCACCCCGCGGTCGAGTCGCTCGCCGTTGAGGTAGGTGCCGTTGAGCGAACGCTGATCGACGATCTCGAACATCGCCCCCGCACGCACCACCTGAGCGTGCCGACGAGACACGGTCACGTCGTCGAAGAAGATGTCTGCCTCGGGGTGGCGCCCAATGGTGCTCACATCGCTGTCCAGGAGGTAGCGCGCGCCGGCGGTCGGGCCCGAACGCACGAGAAACAGCGCCGCGCCAGCCGGAAGCGCCGCGATCGAGTCGCGCTCCGCGGCGGTCAGATCCGAGCCGAAGGGCACGAAGGACAGATCCGAATCGTGACCGAAGGTCTGCGTCGTATCGTGCATCCCCGTTGCCGGAGCCGACGCCTCTCGCCCCGCGCGCAGCACGTCGTCGTGGCCCTGCTCATCCGATCCAGACACTGTGTCCCCCTCTCCCGTCAAGACTAGTGGATGCCCCGGCCCGGCGCTCAAGACCATCCCCACCCCCGCCCCACCGGCGCATCCTCAGCGGAGGCGGCCGGCACAGGTCTGTAGGCTGGCCACATGGATCTCGCCCGTCGCTTTTCCCCAGTTCTCGTGGCTGTTTTCGCCTTCATCGCCGCCGTCGCCCTGATTGTGGCGCCGGCATCCCCCGCGTCTGCGCACGATGCGCTGGCCACCTCCGATCCCGCGGCCGACTCCGTGCTCGAGGCGGCACCGGAGGCGATCACCCTCACGTTCACCGGTGAACTGCTCGGCGACGGCGGCGCGAATGCCGTGACCGTCACCGCCCCCTCCGGGCAGCAGGTGCAGTCGGGGGCGCCGCTGGTCGAGGGCACGGTCATCACCCAGCCGATCGCGCCGGACGCCGGCAATGGCGCGTTCACGGTGACGTGGCGCGTCGTCTCCAGCGATGGGCACCCGATCTCGGGCGAGTTCGGGTACCTCGTGGAGGCACCGGCGGTTGAGCCGAGCGTCGCGCCGGAGGAGCAGGTCACGGCGACACCCTCGGACGCAATCGTGGACGAGGCATCCGCGACCCCGAGCGAGGAGCCCGAAGCGGGCGAGCAGGAGGGCGGCTTCCGCCTGGGGATCTTCGGAATCCTGGCCGTGATCGTGCTCGTCGCAGCGATCGTCGCCTTCGTCGGAGCGCTGCTGCGACGCCGCGCGCGCCGCGGCGAGCAGGACTAGGCTTGAGGGCATGCCTGCTCACTATGATGTTGTGATTCTCGGTGCGGGGCCCGGCGGTTACGTCGCAGCCGTTCGCGCAGCTCAACTCGGCCTGAAGGTCGCGATCGTGGAAGAGAAGTACTGGGGCGGCGTGTGCCTGAACGTCGGCTGCATCCCGTCGAAGGCGCTGCTGCACGTCGCGTCGGTGATCGACGAGGCCCGTCATTTCGCCCGGGCAGGCG
>JAGQTK010000154.1 GCA_020439065.1 Microthrixaceae bacterium | reverse complement strand
CACCTTCCCGCCGGCCATTCGCGGCGCGGCCATGGGCCTGTGGGGCTCGACCGCCGGCGTCGCCATGCTCGTGGGGCCGCTGCTCGGCGGCGTGCTGGTCGACGCGCTCGGCTGGCAGTGGGTGTTCTTCATCAATCTGCCGGTGGGCGTCGTCGCGTTCGTCCTCGCGGCGATCCTCGTGCCCCGACTCGAGACGCATCCGCACCGTTTCGACCTCGGCGGTGTGGCGCTCAGCGCGCTCGGCATCTTCCTCCTCGCCTTCGGCCTGCAGCAGGCCGCGCACTACGACTGGGGCGTGATCTGGGGGCCGATCAGCGTCTGGAGCCTGATCGGCACCGGCATCGTGCTGATGATCGTGTTCGTCTGGTGGCAGTCGCGCACCCGGCGCGAGGCCCTGGTGCCCCTCGAGCTGTTCCGCGACCGCAACTTCTCGCTCTCCAACATCGGCATCTTCGCGGGCGGGTTCGCGATCACGGCGCTCATGCTGCCGTTCATGTTCTTCCTGCAGCTCGCGCGCGGGCTCACCCCCACCCAGTCCGCGCTGATCATGGTGCCCCTCGCCGTGGTCTCCGCCGTGTTCTCACCGGTGGTGGGGCGCCTGCTCGATCGCGTCGATCCGCGCTGGATCATCGTGCCGGCGACGCTCACGATCGGCGCCGGGCTCATCTTCTACATCCTGCTGATGACCCCCGATTCCAACGTGCTCTGGTATCTCGTGCCGAGCGTGATGATGGGCTTCGGCAACGCGGGCATGTGGGGGCCGCTCGCCGCCACCGCGACGCGCAACCTGGCGCCGCGCATGGCGGGTGCGGGATCGGGCGTCTACAACACGACGCGCACGATCGGCTCCGTGCTCGGCAGCGCCGGCATCGCCGCCCTGATGCAGTCGCGCATCGATGCGAACCTGCCCCTCACGCCCGATGGCGCCACGCCGAACATCGGTGGCGGCCCGCTCCCGGAGGCGCTCGTCGCGCCGTTCTCGGCCGCGATGGCCGAATCGCTCCTGCTGCCGATGGTCGTGATCGTGCTGGGCGGCCTCTCCCTGCTGTTTCTGCAGCGGCCGCCGCGCCCCGGCGAGGCCGGTGGTGATGGCAGCCCGCAATGGGTCGCGTCGAAGCTCGCGGGTACGGGTACGGGCGCGGGTGCGGGTGTTGCTCCTGCGGCTGGTGCTGGTGCTGGTGCGGATGCCGGTGCGGGTGCCGAGAAGGAACCTGCCGCCGAAGCATCCTGACGCGCGATCGGGGCATCCTGACGTTCGATCGCTCGCGGCCGGGTGTGTGCGTGCACGAGCGTGTGCGTGAGCCTGCCCGCGCGGGCACGTGAGTCAAAGGAGACCACATGACGCCTCGCAGTCCCTGGCCGGCGCTGTGGGCGCTGCTGATCGGGTTGTTCATGACCCTGATCGACGTGACCATCGTGTCGCTGGCGAACCCGGCGATCAAGGCGGCGTTCGATCCGGCATCCGACAACCTCGACAACGTGGTGTGGGTGACCAGCGCGTACCTGCTCGGGCTCGCCGTGCCGCTGCTGGTCACGGGCCGCCTCGGGGATCGCTTCGGGCCCAAGCGCATCTACCTCCTGGGGCTCGTGGTCTTCACGCTGGGTTCGCTCACGAGCGGGCTGTCGGTGAGCCTCGAGATGCTGATCGTGGCGCGCGCCGTGCAGGGCGTCGGCGCCGCGCTGATGACGCCGCAGACGATGGCCGTGATCACGCGCACCTTCCCGCCCGCGATTCGCGGTGCGGCGATGGGCCTGTGGGGCGCCACCTCCGGCGTCGGGATGATCGTGGGGCCGCTGCTGGGCGGTGTGCTCGTGGGCGCGCTCGGCTGGCAGTGGGTGTTCTTCATCAACGTCCCGCTCGGCATCGTCGGCTTCATCCTCGCCTCGATCTTCGTGCCGAACCTCGAGACGCACCCGCACCGCTTCGACCTCGGCGGCGTGGCGCTGAGCGCGCTGGGCCTGTTTCTGGTCGCGTTCGGCCTGCAGGAGGCCGTGCACTTCGAGTGGGGCGTGATCTGGGGCCCGATCAGCGTTTGGAGCCTCATCGTCGCCGGCGTCGCGGTGATGGTGCTGTTCGTGTGGTGGCAATCGCGCACGAGGAGCGAGCCGCTCGTGCCGCTGGTGCTCTTTCGCGATCGCAACTTCACGCTCGCGAGCCTCGCGATTGCCGCCGGCAGCTTCACGATGACGAGCATGCTGCTGCCCTACATGTTCTTTCTGCAGCTCTCGCGCGGCGTCTCGCCCATCGGGTGCGCGCTGCTGATGATGCCGATGGCCGTCATCGTGATCTTCTGCTCGCCCCTGGTGGGGCGGCTGCTCGACCGCGTCGACCCGCGCTTCGTGATCGTGCCCGCCTTCTTCGCGTTCGCGCTCGGCATGGGGTGGTACGTGGTGCTCATCGCCACGGGCGCCCCGATCCTGATGTTCCTGCTCCCGAACGTGCTGCTCGGGCTCGGCAACGCCGGCCTGTGGGGCCCGCTTGCCGCCACCGCGACCCGCAACCTGGCGCCGCGGCTGGCGGGGGCCGGCTCTGGTGTGTACAACACCACGCGCACGATCGGCTCGGTGCTCGGCAGCGCCAGCATCGCGGCGATCATGCAGGCGAACATCGTGGCGAATCTGCCCGAGGATGCCGGCGGTGCGGCGCCGGGCGCCGGGTTCGGGCAGGGGCAGCTCCCGCCCGGCATCGCCGAGCAGTTCGCGACGGCGATGGGGCAGTCCCTCATCGTGCCGGCGATCGTCGTCGGCATCGGGGGCGTGCTGGGGCTATTCTTACACAGCCCCAGGCGCGCGACGAACGGACTCGACGCGCTCGCGTGGGAGGCGGCAAAGGTCGCCGCGCCGGGAGCGGGTGCTGCGGGAGCGGCCCCCGCCCGATCGGATGCTGCACCTTCGGGCGCCGCACCCTCGGGCACTGCGCCGTCGGGCGCCGCACACCCGGGCGCTGCAGCGTCGGCGCGCCTAGTCGGCGACCACGCGAGCGGCGATGTCGCTGCGGAAGTGTGACCCCTCGAGGGCGATCTCGGCGATCGCCGCGTAGGCGCGGCGGGTCGACTCGGCGAACGTGGCCCCGGTGGCCACGACGTTGAGCACCCGGCCACCGGTGGCGACGAGCGCGCCGTCCGCACCGCGGCGGGTCGCCGCGTGCGCGATGTGCACGCCGTCGACGGCGGTCGCGGCAGCCACGCCGGTGATCGCGCGTCCGGTCTTCGGTGCCTCGGGGTAGCCCTCGCTGGCGAGCACGACGGTGACCGCGGTGTCGGGCGTGAACCGTGGCGCGTCGGCCTCGTCGAGGGTGCCGGAGGCCGCCGCGAACAGCAGGGTGCTCAGCGGGGTGGCGAGGCGGGGGAGCACCACCTGCGTCTCGGGGTCGCCGAAGCGTGCGTTGAACTCGATCACGCGCACACCGGCGTCGGTGAGGATGAGGCCGGCGTACAGCAGGCCGATGAAGGGGGTCTGCTCGTTGGCGAGCTCGCGGACCACGGGCTCGGCGACGGTGCGCTGCACCTCGGCGACGAAGGCCTCCTCGCCGCCGAAGCGCTCGGCGAGCCAGGGCAGGGGCGAGTAGGCGCCCATGCCGCCCGTGTTGGGGCCCGCATCGCCATCGAGCGCGCGCTTGTAGTCTTGCGCCGGGCTCAGCGGCACGACGGTGTGGCCGTCGCTGACGAAGAAGAGCGAGACCTCGGGGCCGCTCAGAAACTCCTCGATCAGCAGCGAGCCCTGGGGCAGAAACTCGGCGGCGTGGGCGAGCGCGGCGTCGCGGTCGTCGGTGACGATGACGCCCTTGCCCGCGGCGAGCCCGTCGGCCTTGACCACGTAGGGCGCGCCCAACTCGTCGAGTGCCGCCGCGGCCTCGCTCAGCGATGTGGCGCGCAGGGCCCGGCCGGTGGGCACGTTGGCGGCCTGCATGATGCGCTTGGCGAACGACTTCGAGCCCTCCAGCTGGGCGGCCGCGCGCCCGGGGCCGAACACCGGCACGCCGTTCTCCCGCAGGCGGTCGGCGACCCCCGCGACGAGGGGGGCCTCGGGCCCGATGACGACGAGGTTGATGCCCGCATCGTCGGCGTAGTTCGTGACCGCGACCGGGTCGTTCGGGTCGAGGTCGACGAGCGTCGCCACCTCACCGATCCCGGCATTCCCGGGTGCCGCGAGCACCTCATGACCGACGTTCTCTGCGAGCAGCGCGACGATGATGGCGTGCTCTCGCGCGCCCGAGCCCAGGACCAGAATCTTCACCCCCACAGCCTACCGGCGGTACCGTGAACGCATGGCTCGCACAATCACGGTCGACGAGGGGCGCGCGGCGCTGCGCGCGGTGGATGCCGCAGCCGAGGCATCCACCGCCCCTGCGCGCGCCGACCTCGCCATGGCGGTGCGCTACTTGCTGCAGCTGCTCGCCGAGCGTGCGCCGGGAGGCACGCTCGAGGTGCGCGTTCCCCCGTTCGGCGCGGTGCAGTGCGTGCCCGGGCCGCGACACACGCGCGGCACGCCCCCGAACGTGGTCGAGATGGACGCCGCGACGTGGCTCGCGCTTGCCCGAGGCGCGCTCGGCTTGCCCGAGGCGCTCGCTGCCGGGCGGGTGCGGGCCTCGGG
>JAGQTK010000153.1 GCA_020439065.1 Microthrixaceae bacterium | reverse complement strand
CGGAAAGATCGGCTGGCCCGAGCGCGGTGGTGGTCGGCAGGGTGACCGCGCCGAGCTTCATGATCGCCAGCATCGACTCCCACAGCGCCGCCTGGTTGCCGAGCATCAGCATCACGACGCTGCCCTTCTCGACGCCGCGTTCGCGAAGCCAGGCCACCAGCTGATCCGATCGCGTGGCGAGTTCGTCGAACGTGCGCTGCACCCGCGAGCCGTCGGCCGCCGCGATCACGAGCGCCGGGCGGTGGTTGCCGCGCGCGATGGCGTCGAACCACTCCACCGCCCAGTTGAAGCGTTCGCCCACATCGGGCCAGGCGAAGCGCTGGACCGCGGCATCGCGGTCGTCACGCAGGCGAAGCAGCAGGTCCCGTGCCGCACGATATTGAGTGATCGACATGACTTCGCTCCGCCTCTCGTTCGGCGCCGCCGCGCCGTGCCCGCGCCGTGGTGGGCGCGCGCACCTCATTCTCGCGCGCGCATCCGATCAGGCGCGAATCGCCTCGCCCACCGAGTGCGCGTGGATACCCGAGCTCAGCGACACACCGCCGAGCTCGAGGTAGAGCTGCCCCTCCGTCACCGAGAGCGTCAGCGCGTTTCGGCGTTCGAGCGCGGCTGCGGCCGCGTCGATGAAGCCCGGGTCGAAGCTGCGCAGCACGATGTCATCGGCCCCGTAGACGGACTTGCCTTTCCACGCGCCCATCACGCGCGCGGGGTCCCGGTGCGTGTAGACCACCGTGCGGTCGGCGAGCTTGCTGCCGAAGTGCAGGCGCGCGGCGTCGGGGGCGCCCACCTCGATCCATGCGGTCACGCGGCCCGTGGCATCCCGCACCAGCACGGCGGGCTCGTCGCCCGCCGCGATCCCCTCGCTGAACGCGATGCCCTCCTCGTACTCGAGCGCATACGCGAGCACCCGGGTGAGCATGTAGGCGCTCGTCTCCGACGCGTGCATCGCCACCCGCAGGCTGAGATCTTCGTAGACGCCGCGATCCACGTCGGCCAGCTGGACGGTGAATGTGTGGATGGTTGCGCCGATTGCCATAACGCTCGAGTCTACGCGCGCCCCGGCCGCCGGCCGCCCCGGCCTGCCGCTTCGCCGGCTAGGCGCAAAAACGTCGCCCGACCCACAACGGGCCGGGCGACGTTGCAACACGCGTCTCGCGCCGCCTACCAGGCGGAAGCGACCTCGGCGTGGGTGCGGAGGATGCCTTCCGTCGTGCCCTCGGGCGCGCGGCCGATGCCGCACTCGGTGCCGACGCCGAAGCGCTGGACGAACTTCGATGCGGCGTCGATGCGGCGCTGCGCGCCCTCGGCGCCATCCTCACGGTGCACGAGGCCGAGGTAGAGCTCGGTGGCGTCGGGAACCTCGAGGCCGGCAAGCGGCGCGTAGTACGCGTGGTCGGTGCGCTCGATCGGCACGGGCAGGTGCAGCCAGGTGATGGGGCGGGGGGCTGCGGCAAACAGCGCGTTGCCGAACTTCACGAGGTTGCCGGCGTCGCTCGGCTCGATGAAGTGCTGCTCGTTGGCGTCGCCGTAGCACAGGTGAAAACCGAGCTCCACGTCGGCGGGCACCTGTGCGGCCTGCTCCACTGCGCGCTTGACGATGCCTGCCCAGACATCGCTCCACCACGAACCGAACTGCGCGCCGAACTCCGACTCGTAGTCCGCGGCCTCGATGATGGCGAACTCGACGGCGACATCCCACTGGATCGCGAGGTCTTCGTGCGGAATCGCCTCGAGGATCTCGGCCAGCTCGGCATACAGCTTGTCGCGGTACACGGGCTCGATGCGCGTCCGGTCCTCACCCTGGAAGAACACCGAGACCACGGCGACCGGGGTGGGCAGCGAGACCTGGAAGCGCTTGCCTGCGGGGATCACGCCCTCTGCACGGAGCTTCGTGAACAGCGCGTACGACTCCTTCGCCGCGCTCGCGTAGCCGAGCGTGGGAATGACGATGGATGCGGCATCCACGCCATCGGCGATGCGCAGGCCGCGCGCGTCGAGGTGACGCACCATGATCGGCTCATCGCCGACCCGCTCGAGCCCCTCGGCCTGGCCCAGCAGGTCGCCCTGGAAGATGATCCAGTGGTAGCGGTCGCCCACTTCTCCGTCGGGGAAGCGCTTGAGCTGAGCGCCCATGAGCTCCGCGGCCGTACGGAAGGTGGTTTCGGCGTCGTTGTAGTTGACGCTGCCGACGAGGAGTGCGCCTTGAGGCTGAGCCATGTCAGATCGCTTTCGCGTAGGAGGAAGCATCGGGCTTCCCGGGGTGGTGGGGCCGCAGTCCTTGCCCGGCACGCTGCGTCTGAGCGCTGCGGCGACCGGCGCGAGGCCTCGCGCCGGCCTGCGTGTGTCTGGCATCCATCGTCTCACCGCGCGCGCATCGCGACAAATTCCGCTCACGTCTCGTCACCCGGCGCGCCCCGCGAGCACGCCCCGCACGCCGCACGCACGAGGGCCCCGCGGCCGATGGTGTTCGGCGGCGGGGCCCTCGTCAACGGCACCCAAAGGCGCCGGGTGGATGCTGCAACCTACGCCTTCGCGGCGCCGGTCTTCTCCGAATCGAGCAGGGATTCGGCGCTGTCCTCCTCGGGCTCGGAGAGGTAGCGCTCGAGGCTGTCGTCGAGCTCGGCGAGCCACGGCGTGTGGTGCACGACGGCCATGGTGCCCGTCATCACCGAGGTGTAGACCTCGTCGCGGTAGCCCAGGATGTTGGCTTGCTTGTCGGCCTTCCACTCGAGGAAGATGCGGACGACCTCGTCGAGGTCGAACATCGGGTAATCGGTCATCTCGATGAGGTCGCGGATGTAGTCGGCCTGGAACCGGATCTCCTGCTCAGCGTTCGCGATCGTGTCGGCGCGCGCAAGCCAGGTCGCCATGTGGGCGTCCTGATCTGCTTGGCTCGGCAGTTCGATGTCACCGAGGATCACATCGCGGACGTACCAGGCCTGCGCGTCGAACATGTTGAAGGTGAACCACTGGTCCTGCGCGCCGAGGTAGAACAGCTTGTCGTTCGCCTGCGACACGACGCCGCGGTACAGCGTCGCCGGGTAGATGCAGTTCGGCGAGTCGAGCGCGAGGTCGGAGGGCAGGAACGGGTAGTGGTGCAGGTAGCCCGTGCACAGCACGACGGCGTCGAAATCGCCGCTCGTGCCGTCACTGAAGTACGCGGTCGACCCCTCGAAACGCTCCACGAGCGGCACCTCCCGCATGCCCTCGGGCCAATCGAAGCCCATGGCCTGCGTGCGGTAGCTGAGGGTGACCGAGCGCGCGCCCATCTTGTACGCCTGCACGCCGATGTCCTCGGCCGAATAGCTCGCACCGATCAGGAGCACATCCTTGTCGGCGAACGACTCCGCGCCGCGGAAGTCGTGCGCGTGCTGCAGGCTGCCCGTGTAGGTCTCGATGCCCTCGAACTCGGGGACGTTCGGGAAGCTGAAGTGGCCACTGCCGACGACGACGTGGTCGAACTCGCTCGACTCGGTGACGCGGTTGACGAGGTCCTCGACGGTGACCGTGAACTTCTGGGTCTCCTCGTCGTACTGCACCCAGCGCACGGCGGTGTTGAAGCGGACGTACTTCTTCACGTCACTGTGCTCGGCACGTCCGCTGATGTAGTCCCAGAGCACGGCGCGCGGGGGGTACGACGAGATCGGGCGACCGAAGTGCTCGTCGAAGGTGTACTCGGCAAACTCGAGCGCCTCCTTCGGCCCGTTCGACCAGAGGTTGCGGTACATGCTCGAGTGCACCGGCTCACCGTTCCCGTCGGTGCCGGTACGCCAGCTGAAGTTCCACTGACCACCCCAGTCCTCCTGCTTCTCGTAGCAGACGATCTCGGGGATGTCGCGGCCCTGTTCCGAGGCGGACTCAAACGCGCGAAGCTGTGCCATTCCGCTAGGTCCGGCTCCGATGATTGCGATGCGAGCAGTCAAATCTGTTCCAATCCTGGCCATCGGCCATTTTGCACCGTTGGCGCAGACCACAGTCCGCGCAAGCAACGTGAAAGAAATCACCGTCTCGCCAGTCGCGACCTTGGCGCAACACTTGCGAAACGGGCGCACCGCATGGTAAACGCAGTGCGTTCTGAGCGAGTTTACCATGTTGCGTTTTTTGGGGCTCAGAAAGTGCTGATCACGAGGTCACATTGCCCCGGCAACGCCGAAGGGCCCCGGCGATGCCGGGGCCCTTCGGTGTGAAACGCGTTCGATCAGTCGAACTGGTTCATGGTGTTGTCCTTGCCGCCAGCCTTGAGGGCTGCGTCGCCGGCGAAGTACTCCTTGTGGTTGTCGCCGAGGTCGCTGCCGGCCATGTTCTGGTGCTTGACCGTGGCGATGCCACCGCGGATCTCCCGACGCTGCACGCCCTTGACGTAGGCGAGCATGCCCTCGTCGCCGAAGTAGCCCTGGGCGAGGTCATCGGTGGACAGTGCGGCCGTGTGGTAGGTCGGCAGCGTGATCAGGTGGTGGAAGATGCCGGCGCGGGCAGAGCCGTCGCGCTGGAAGGTGCGGATCTTCTCGTCGGCCAGGCGCCCCAGCTCCGTGTCGTCGTAGTCGACGCTCATGAGCTTGTCGCGGTCGTACGCCGAGACGTCCTGACCCTGCTCGGCGAGCTGGTCGTAGGCCTGCTGACGGAAGT
>JAGQTK010000152.1 GCA_020439065.1 Microthrixaceae bacterium | reverse complement strand
ATCGATGGATACCGCGGGGCTGAGCCCCTCGATGAAGTCGACGTCCGGGCGGTCGACCTGCCCCAGGAACTGCCGCGCGTACGCGCTCAGCGATTCGACGTAGCGGCGCTGCCCCTCCGCGAAGATCGTGTCGAATGCGAGACTCGACTTGCCCGAGCCCGAGAGACCGGTGAAGACGACCAGCGCGTCCCTGGGAATCTCGAGGTCGACGTTTTGCAGGTTGTGCACGCGGGCACCACGAACACTGAGCTTTGCGGGCGTGGCGACAGGAACAATAGGCACCCGACAAGTCTAAGTGTGGCCTCCGACACCGGGTCGCGCGTCGCCGACAGCGTAATGCCACCACTCCCGACGACGATGCCGATGCGATGGGTGGCAACGCCTAGGAAGCACCCGCTGTGAACTCCGGCATCCATGCGAATTGGGGCGCGGCGCTGCCGACGGCCGGCGTCTCGGCGGCCGCGACCGGCTCGATGCGCCGCGGCAACGACTCGGGGAGGAGTGCCTCGGCCACGCCCGGACGGGCGTGTCGCGGGCCCGCGAGCATCCATCGCTCATTGACGCGCACGACGGCCACCGGATGCCCCTCAGAGATCGCGACCCCGGCATCCATCTCGAGTGACGCGAGCAACGCCGCGAGCGCGATCTGGACCTCGGCTTCGGATGCCTCCCCCGAACGCAGCACGTCGCGGGGCGAGCGAAGCTCGGCACGGTCGGCGTGCCGAAGGAGTGCGCGGAGGCTGCGCGTCACGGCGAGGACCGTCGCGGCGGGCGTGGCGTCGTGCCCCGCAAGCGCCGCCGCGATCGGTGCAAGCCGCGCATCGCGCTCGATGAGCGGCCCGAGGCCGTGGCGCAGCCGCCGGCGCTCGCCCTGGAACAGTCGGCGCACGCCGCGCGGGTGCGCAAGACCCGTCGGTCCGGCCGGGAGTGCCTCGATGAGCGCCGAAGCATCATCGAACGGGTCCGCGCGCACAGCCCGCTCGGGAAGCGCAGCCATCGCACCGGCGTACGCGAAGTCACCATCGCGTGTGTAGAGGAATGCGTCGAGCGCGAGCCGCTCGCCGCGGCCGCTCGGGCGCGCCAGGGAGAGCGGTGCTCGCATCGAGCGGCTCGTGGCGATCGTCTGCCCCGTGTCGGTCCGTGCGACAACCGTGACGCGGGCGTGCGAGACCGCGGCGCCGAAGTGCAGATCGAGATCCACGAGCGGGCCGAGGGTGAGCCCCGCACGCGCGCCGACGAGCTCGGTGAACGCCTGCGGCGTGATGTCGACGCCGCGCGGCCGTGCATCGATGCCCTCGGGCGCGGCGAACCCGGCCATGCGGGCGCGGCGCCAGAGGTCCGGCATGCGAGCGCGCTGGTGCTGCGGTTCGACCATGCGCTCCAGCATCCACAGCAGCCGCCCGCTGCCGCGTTCGGGGCGCGGCGTGAGCTGCCACCAGGTCAAGCGGCGGGCGAGGTCACCCGCCACGGCCGGGGCCCAGGCCGAAGCATCCACGTACCCGAGCGCGGCCACCCAGGCCAGGTAGCGGGGCACGTCTTCGGCGGCGCGGCCGAACTCGGCCATCGACACGCCCAGGGGCGGCTGCTCGTGGGCCCGATCGGGCATGCGCAGCGCGAGCTGTGCCGCCGCCATGCACACGCGCGCGCCGAACCACTCGCTCGCCCGCGCGACGACGAGCGGCGACCAGCCCGCCAGGAGCTGATCGACGAACCCGGCATATGCGCGTTCGTTCACCGGGCGCTCGCGCAGCCCGCGGGCGCTCACCGCAACCGCCTGGAGCAGCAGCTCCTCGGCCTCGTTCGCGCTCGTGGGGTGCGGGAGCTCGGCGAGCGTACGCAACATCTCCCCCGCCGAGGCGACGTCGAGCATCAGGCGCGACGTCAGCGCTCCGAGCTCGGTCACGGCCAGCACGCCGTCCGTCTCGCTCGCGAATCCGCGACGCACCAGTTCGTCGACCGTGGCCTCAAGATCTACCGCGGTGCGGCGCTGCGCAAAGGCAAGCGTCTGCTCGAACCATGCGCGGGCGCCCGCCCGATCGGTGATCGAGCCGAGGAACATCTCGGCGAGGATGGCGTCGCCAAGCCGCGCGCCCACCCGGCTGCGTGCCTCATAGCCCTGCCCGAGCTTCGCCGCCCATACGTCGTGCTCGTCGCGCGGGACGAGCAGGTAGCCAAAGCCCTCGGCCTCGTGCCCGGCGCGCCCCGCCCGCCCGAACATCTGCTGCGCCTGGCTCACCTCGAGTGGCGTCATGCCGAGCGCGAGATCCCGGATGATGACGAACTTCGCCGGGGTGTTCACCCCCGTCGACAGGCCCGAGGTCGCGACCAGCACGCGCAGCCGGCGCGCGCGGAACGCCTCGAGCGCGCGGGCCGCGCCGGGCGCATCGCGAAAGTGGATGCCGACACCCCGGCGGAAGCACGACTCGACGACCGTCTCGAGCGCGAGGCCACGAAACGGCACACCCGCCGCGCCTGCTGCCGTTCGCACGACCGCGGCCTTGCTGCCGCAGAAGACGACGGCGCTGGCGCCGCGCTCTGCGTCGTGCGGTGACTCGGCGTCGGCGCCCGAGCTCACGAGGCCACGCAGCAGGGGCAGCAGCACGGCGTCCTTTGCCGACTCCGCAGCCTCGCGCGTGCCCCGCGCCGGCGCGTCGAACGGCACCAATTCGGTGGTGAGCGAGGTCGGCCGCCAGCTCGAGCGCACCAGCTCCGCGTCGATCCATGCGGCCAGCTCCCGTGCATTCGACACGGTCGCCGAGAGCGCGACGATCCTGGTGCGGGCTGCAGCGGCCCGCACCCGCGCGATCAGCGACTCGAGCGTGGCGCCCCGTGTGGCATCGCCGACCAGGTGCACTTCATCGATGATCAGGCATCCGATCCGATCGATGAACTCCTTGAGCGAGGCACGGCGATACAACGCCTCGAACTTCTCGGTGGTGGCCACCCACAGCTGAGCCTGGCGCACCGCCTCGCTCGACATGTTTGTCTCGCCGGTGAGCTCGATGGTCGCGATGCCGAGCGCCCGCCAGCGGCGCGTGATCGCCGCGATCTCGGCGGCGAGGGCGCGTGCGGGAAGCAGCCACACCGCGGGCTTGCCCTCGGTCACGATCGAGCGCAGCGCGGCGATCTCGCCGATCAGGGTCTTGCCGGAGCTGGTGGGGGCCACCACCATGATGTGTCCGTGCGTGGCGAGCACCTTCGGCACGGCCTGCGCCTGCAGCGGGTTGAGCTGCTCGAAGCGGGCCATGTACTGCCGCAGCGATGGCGGAATCAGCGTCGCCGCCGGCACCCAGCCCTCGCCGGCGACGTTCTCACGCTCGACGTCCTCACCCGCGTCGAGCTCGCCCGCACTGCGCGCCGGTGCACCGGCAACGCTCACGCGCGCTCCCCTGCGGCGGCGTCGGCGTCACGACGAGCCGCGAACGGCGCGAGCCCGTCCCGCACCGCGGCAACCTGCTCCACGGTCATCCCGACCCGGGCGAGGATCTGCCCCGGCACCTGCAGCGCATCGGATCGGAGCGCACGGCCGCCATCGGTCAGGCCGATGTCGAGCACACGCTCGTCGTCCACCCGGCGGCTGCGCGTGACGCGCCCCTGCGCTTCGAGCCGCTTCACGAGCGGCGACAGCGTCGCGGGGTCCATCGCCAGCTCGTCTGCGAGCTCGCCGAGCGAACGCGGTGCGCGTTCCCAGAGGGCCAGCATGACGAGGTATTGCGGATGCGTCAGCCCCAACGGCTCGAGCACAGGCCGGTAGATCGAGACGACGTTTCGTGCGGCGGTCACGATGGCAAAGCAGAGCTGGTTCTCGAGGGCCAGCAGCGCGTCCGCGTCGAGCGCCTCCGGGGCACTGGAGCTGGTGCGATCTTCACTCATGGTCACTCCGATGCGTATTGGTTAGTACACTAATGATTATGGCAGAGAGCAACCCCGCCCAGAAAAAGCCGCTCCGGCAGCGGATCGCCGAGGCCGGCGGTCTCTACATGTGGGTGAACACGAACATCGTTCGCATCGCGGGGCCCGCCGCGGTCGGCCCGTACGACACGGAGCCGGAGCCCAACCGCACCGAGCGGCCGTGCCCGCTGTGCGGTGCGCCGGTCTCACAGCACACGTTTGATCGCTCGGGCCCGAAGCCCCTCATGCACTGCCCGCGCGCCTAACGGCAGCACGCTTCCCTGCAACGACAACCCGCGCCGACTACCCACGCCTGCGGCGCGGCACGCCTCACGCGTGCCCCGCGTTCTCGATCGCCCGTAGCTCCCGCTTCAGATCGTGCACTTCATCACGCAGGCGCCCCGCGAGCTCGAACTTCAACTCGGCGGCCGCCCCCAGCATCTGCTCGGTGAGTTCGGCGATCATCTCCTCCAGTTGCCGCGCACCCTCCGCAGCGATGCCCGTCTGCCGCAGGCGCGGCGTCGGTGATTTCGTCTTGACACCACCACCGCCGGCACGCTGCGCGAGCATCGCCTTCGTGTCGGCGCCCTCACGCGCGAGCACCTCGGTGATGTCGGCGATGCGCTTGCGCAGCGGCTGCGGGTCGATGCCGTTCACCCGGTTGTACTCGATCTGAATCTCGCGACGGCGGTCGGTCTCGTCGATCGCCTTCCGCATCGAATCGGTCATGTTGTCGGCGTACATGTGCACCTCGCCCGACACGTTACGTGCCGCGCGGCCGATCGTCTGGATGAGCGAGGTCCCGGAGCGGA
>JAGQTK010000151.1 GCA_020439065.1 Microthrixaceae bacterium | reverse complement strand
CATGATGTCGGGGTGGTGCGCCGAGAGGTACACGGCGCCCGCGCCCTGGCGGGCCCCGAGCTGATTGGCGTAGCTGAACGCGTCTTCGAGCAGCTTCATCACGGGGATGATGCCCGAGGACTGGTTCTCGATCTGCTTGATCGGCGCGCCGGCCTCGCGGATGTTCGAGAGCAGCAGCGCCACGCCGCCGCCGCGCTTACTCAGCTGCAGCGAGGAGTTGATGCCGCGCGAGATTGACTCCATGTTGTCTTCGATGCGCAGGAGGAAGCAGGAGACGAGCTCGCCGCGCTGCGCCTTGCCCGCGTTGAGGAAGGTCGGGGTCGCGGGCTGGAAGCGGCCGGCGAGGATCTCCTCGACGATGGCGGTGGCGAGCTTCTCGTCGCCGTCGGCGAGCCCGAGGGCGGTCATCACGACCCGGTCCTCGAACCGCTCGAGGTAGCGCTGGCCGTCGAAGGTCTTCAGCGTGTAGCTCGTGTAGTACTTGAAGGCACCCAGGAAGGTGTCGAAGCGGAACTTCTTCGCGTATGCGAGGTCGTTGAGCGCGGTGATGAACTCGAACGAGTACCGGGCGAGCACCTCGGGCTCGTAGTACTCCTTCTCCACCAGGTAGTCGAGGCGCTCACGCAGCGAGTGGAAGAACACCGTGTTCTGGTTCACGTGCTGCAGGAAGAACTCGCGCGCCGCCTCGCGGTCCTTGTCGAACTGGATCTCGCCGTTCGGCCCATACAGATTGAGCATCGCGTTCAGCGAGTGGTAGTCCATCCCGTTGGCGGCGACCACTTCGGTCATTGTTGCTTCCAAAATCTGTCCAATCCTGTGCGGACGTTCTCGACGTCCTCTGGGGTTCCGAATAGTTCAAGCCGATACATGTGCGGCACGGCGCACTTGCGGGCGATGATGTCTCCGGCGAGGCAATAGGCGTCGCCGAAGTTGGTGTTACCGGCGGCGATGACGCCGCGAATCAAGCCACGGTTGTGCTCGTCGTTGAGAAAACGGATGACTTGTTTTGGGACGGCCCCGTGGCCGTCTCCGCCGCCGTACGTCGGGGTGATCAGCACATATGGCTGGTCGACCCGGAGTGGCGTTTCGTGTCGATAGAGGGGAATTCGAAGTGCAGGCAATCCCAGCTTCTGGATGAATCGGGCGGTGTAGCCCGAGACGCTGGAGAAGAACACGATCCTCGCCTCCGCGACGTCGTCCGGATGCGTCGGCGACGGCGCAGTGGTGAGTGGCACCCGTTTGGGCTGGGTGCCAGCAGTCATCGCTATCGACATGACGTGCACCTCACCGAGTCTGTGTCGCTGTTCGTGTCTTTCTGGGTATGCCTGAAGGTCGCCGGCAACTCAGGCCAGGCGAGCGGCCAGTTCGTCGATCTTGTCGGGACGGAAGCCCGACCAGTGGTCCTCATCGGTGATGACGACGGGCGCCTGAAGGTAGCCCAGCGACTTCACCTGCTCGAGCGCTGCAGGGTCGACAGAAAGGTCGAGGACCTCGTATTCGATGCCCTTCGAGTCAAGTGCGCGGTAGGTTGCGTTGCACTGCACGCACGACGGCTTGGTGTACACGGTAATTGCCATGTCAGCTGGTTCTCCCCTCAAAATCTCTGGTTATCCGACAGACCCCCGTCGGGCTTTCAATACTACATATAGGTGTGGGCAATAAGAAGCACCACAAGGTCTAGTAGTTACATCTGTGTAGTTTTTCCCCGTTCCCTCCACAGCTTTTGCGAGTTCTCCACCATTTCTCCACAGAGAATTCAACGCCTGGGGCACGATGAAAAGTCCCGGAAGACGCGCCTTCGGCTGAGTTATCCACAGCAACGACGCTACGGGCAGCCACAGACATTCCCAGCCCTGTGGAAACTCCCCCGGCACGCCACCCCGGCGTGTCGCGCACCGCCGCGACACCGTCCCGGCACGCGCCAGGCCGAGGCGCCGCGCCCGGGCCGATCGCGCCCTCGATAAGCCCGCGGCGCTCTCCTACAATTGAGTCCTCGTGGCTGGATACAGAGATCTCCTGCGCACACGAGGGGTGGCTCGCATCATCAGCGCCCAGCTCGTCGCGCGTTTTCCCGCAGGGATGCTCTCCCTCGCGGTGCTTTTGCATGTCGAGCACGTGACGGGCTCGTACGGGTCCGCCGGTCTCGTGCTGGCTGCGACATCCATCGGCCAAGCCGTTGCGGGGCCGGTGACCAGCCGCTGGATGGGCGTGTGGGGCATGCGCCGCGTGCTCACCCTCACCCTGCTCGTGTGCGCCGGCTCGGTCACCGCGCTCGGGCTCCTCCCCCTGCCGTTGCCCGGATACATGCTCCTCGGCCTGCTCGCCGGTCTCAGCTCGCCGCCTGTGCAGGCGGCGGTGCGCACCATCTACCCGAAGATGGTCAACTCGCGTCAGCTCACGCCCCTGTTCTCTTTGGATGCCTCGGCCCAAGAGATCATCTGGGTGATCGCGCCGGTCGTCACGACGTTCGTGGCGCTCCAGGTCGGCACGGTCCAGGCGATCATGCTCATCGTCGTGATCATGCTCGTCGGCGGCGCGTGGTTCATCTCCTCCCCCGAGCTCGGTCGGGTGCGCATCCCGCGCAGCCGCGGCGGTATCGGCAAGGTGCTCACCAAGCCGCCGGTGCTGCTGGCGACCGTGATCGGCTTCCTGCTGATCGGCGGATGCGCCGCCGTCGAGGCAGGCGTGGTCGCCACGTTCGACGAGGGCGGGCTTGAGGCGGGCCTCGTGCTCGCCGTGTTCTCCCTCGGCAGCCTCGCCGGCGGCCTGTCGATGGGCCACCTGCCGATCGGCCCATGGGCGATGGCCCGGCGCCTCGCGGTGGTCGCCGTCGGCATGACGCTCGCGACGATCTCACTGAATGTGTGGTGGATCGGCGGCACGCTGCTGCTGGCGGGCATCGGCATCGCCCCGGCGCTTGCGGTGCTGTTTGCCATCGTCTCGGCGAGCGTGAAGTTCAGCGAGACCGCCGAGAGCTACGGCTGGGTGGGCACCGGCCAGCTCATCGGCGCCGCGACCGGCTCGGCCGTGGCGGGATTCCTCATCGACGGCGCCGGCCCCGGCGGGGCGTTCTGGGCGGCAGCCGCGTTCCTTCTCGTCGGCACGATCGTCGCGGTCACATGCGTGCGCTGGTTCCCCGATCTGCGCGGACGCGATCCGAGCCCGATCCCGGATACCGAACCGGTTCCGGTCACCTCCCCCTAGAGTGATGGGCATGACGCCCGTTACGCTCAACACCACGTCCTGGGGGCGCAGCGACGCGCCCCGCCGCGCGCTCCTCGTCCACGGTCTCGGCTCGAACGGCCCACTCATGTGGCGCTTCGGCGTGACGCTCGCCGATGCGGGCTGGCACGCCACCGCCGTCGATCTGCGCGGCCACGGCCTCTCGCCCCGCGCGCTCGACTACACGATCGAGGCCCACGCCGTCGACCTCGGGGCGACGACGCCCGAGGACGGCGCGCCCTGGGATCTCGTGATCGGGCACTCGCTCGGCGGCGCCTCCTCGATCGTCGCCGCTGCGGCAGACCCCGATTGGGCACGCCGCCTCGTGCTCATCGATCCCGCCGTGATCGTGACCACGAAGGCGCAGGGAAACATGCGAAACAGCATGGCTGCCACCGCCGCCGAGACGCTCGAGAGCGTGCGCGCCGCGAACCCGAGCTGGCACGAGACCGACGTCGAGCTGAAGGTGCTCTCGGTGCAGCAGGGCAGCCCGTGGGCCGTTGCGCAGTCGAACATGCAGAACCAGCCGTGGGATGTGCGCGCCGCGGCATCCCGCCTCACGGTGCCGACCCACGTCATCGCCGGCGACCCCGCGGTGATGTCGATCTTTGCCGGGGCCCTCGCCGACGAGGTGCTGGCGAACCCGGCGTTCTCGATGGCGATGATCGAGGGCGCGGGCCACTCGCCGCACCGCGACAAGCCGGAGGCGACCATGGCCGAGCTGCTGCGCTCGCTCGAGGGCTGAGCGCAGCACGTGAGCACCTTCGATCCCGCCCACTACCTGCCCGATGCGCTCCTCGCGCGCATGCGCGAGCGCGCCGCGGTCCACGATCGCGAGAACACGTTCCCGAGCGAGGATCTGGCAGAGCTGAAGGCTGCCGGCTACCTCGGCATCCTGGTCCCGAAAGACCGGGGCGGCGCGGGGCTCGGCCTGGCCGAGGCGGCCGCGCTGCAGTCGCGCCTCGCGGCGGCGGCCCCCGCCACGGCGTTGGCGATCAACATGCACCTGGTGTGGACGGGCGTCGCAAAGGTGATGCGCGATCGCGGAGTCGACGCGCTCGAGTTCGTGCAGCGCGAGGCCGCGGCCGGTGAACTGTTCGCCTTCGGCATCAGCGAGGCCGGCAACGACCTCGTGCTCTTCGGCAGCGACACGGAGGCCGCGCCCGATGGCGAGGGCGGCTACCGGTTCACCGGCACGAAGATCTTCACCTCGCTCGCGCCGGTGTGGACGCGGATCGGCCTGCACGGCCTCGACACGACCTCGCCCGACGGTCCGTGGATAGTCTACGCCTTCGTGAACCGGCCGGAGGCCGGCGCCGCGGACGAGGCATCCATCGTCACCCGCGACGACTGGAACACCGTGGGCATGCGGGGCACGCAGAGTCGCACCACGGAGCTGCACGGCGCGTACGCCCCACCGGAGCGGGTCGTGCGCCGCGTGCCTCCCGGGCCGAACCCCGACCCGATCGTGTTCGGCATCT
>JAGQTK010000150.1 GCA_020439065.1 Microthrixaceae bacterium | reverse complement strand
GCGCGCCGGCCTCGCGCCGTGCGGCGCGCGACGCGGCGGCGACCCCGGGCGAGGCGACCCCGACCCCGGGCGAGGCGACCCCGACCCCGGGGGAGGCGACCCCGGGCGCGGCGGCGGATGCCGGCAGGAGCACGGCCCCTGCCCCCAGGGCACGAGCCGAGGCATCCGCGCTCACACTCGACGATCTGCTCGCCGCCGATGCGGCATCGGGCTCCGGCTCCGGCGGCGTGGCGGGCGGGGGAGGCCGCACGCGCGGCGGCAAGGGCAAGTGGATCGCGCTCGGCATCGTCCTCGCGCTCCTGGCAGGCATCGGCGGCGCGGGTGTCTGGGCCTGGAACACCTACGAGCCGCAGATCCGCAAGGTGCTCGGCTGGCAGGAGCCCACCGACTTCGAGCCCGGGCTCGCGAGCGGCGAAGCCGTCGTCGAGATCAAGGAGGGCGACAACGGCCTCGCGATCTCGCGCACGCTTGCCGACGCCGGCGTGATCAAGACCCCCGACGCCCTCTACGAGCTGCTGTTGAAGCTGCCCGAGCAGCCCGTGTTCTACCCGGGCATCTACACGCTGCAGCGGCAGATGACGGCCGAGGCCGCGCTCGAGGCGCTGCAGAACCCCGCGAACCGCTCGGAGGCGAGCACCCTTGTGCGAGAGGGCTTGACCGTCGCGCAGACGCTGCCGATCCTGGCCGAGGATCTCGGGATCCCGTTGGCAGAGCTCGAGGCCGCGGTCGCGGACCCCGCGGCCTACTCGATCAAGGCCGATTCGCTCGAGGGGTGGCTCTTCCCGGCGCGCTACACCTTCAACCCCGGGGTGACCGCCACCGAGGTGGTGCAGGCCATGATCGACCGCGCCGTGCTCTCGCTGAACAACGCCGGCGTCGCGGTCGAAGACCGGCAGCGCATCCTCACCATCGCCTCGATCGTGCAGCGTGAGGCGCGCTTCTCAGACGACTTCTTCAAGGTCTCGCGTGTGATCGAGAACCGCCTGCAGCCGGGCAACAACGAGACGTTTGGCCTGCTCCAGATGGACTCGACCGCCCAGTACGGCTACGGCGAGATGCACGACGGGAGCGTCAGCTCGTCTGGAGCCGCGCTGCGCGACCCCAACCCCTGGAACACCTACGTGCACCCCGGGCTGCCGATCGGTCCGATCGCCAACCCCGGCGACCTCGCGATCGAGGCGGCGGCGCACCCCGTCGACGGCCCCTGGTACTACTTCGTCACGGTGAACCTCAACACCGGCGAGACCGTGTTCACGCGAACCGCCGCCGAGCATGAGGCTGCGCGAAAGCAGTGGATCCAGTGGTGCCGCGAAAACCCGGATGCCGGGTGCTAGCCATGACGGAGCTGCACACGCACACGGCGGTCAACCTCGCGGTGTGGGGCGACCCCATCGACCACAGTCGCTCACCCGATCTGCACGCCGCGGCCTACGCGGCGCTCGGCCTCCACTGGTGCTACGGGCGCAGGCAGGTCGACGCGGCGGGTTTCGCGGACGCGCTCGGCGGGCTGGATGCCTCGTGGCGCGGGCTCTCGCTGACGATGCCATTGAAGGAGGCGGCGTTCGCGGCCGCCGTCACCCGCGACCGGCATGCGACGCTCACCGGCGCCGTGAACACGCTGCACCTCGGCGAAGACGGGCCGCGCGGGTACAACACCGATGTCGGCGGACTCGCCCGGGCGCTGCGGCGCCAGGGCATCGACGGGGTGGGCACCGCCCGGGTCATCGGGGCGGGCGCGACCGCGGCATCCGCCCTCGTCACGCTCGTCGACCAGGGCGCCACCCGCATCGAGGTCGTCGCCCGTACGCCCCGCAAGGCGGAGCCACTCGTCGCGCTCGGTGCACAGCTCGACGCCCGCGTCACGGTCGCAGCGCTTGGCACCGGCGCGCCCGCGCCCGTCGACGTGACGATCGGCACCCTCCCGGGCGGCACGAGGCTCGGGGATGCCACCACCGAGACCCTCGCGACCGCCGGCGGCGCCCTGCTCGACGTTGCCTACTCGCCGTGGCCCAGCTCGCTCGCCGCACAGTGGCAGGCGCAGGGCAAGCACGCCAGCTCGGGCCTGGCGATGCTCGTGGAGCAGGCGCTCCTGCAGGTGCGTATTTTCGTCGGTGGTGACCCCGCCGCGGAACTCCCGCGCGAGGGCGTGGTGCTGGCGGCCATGCGCGCCGCGGTGGGCCTCGAGGCCTGACCGCACGCCCGCGAACCCCGGCAGGCGGCGCCCCGCGACGTCACGGTCGCCCCGCTTGTGGGATGATGGGGCACATGCTTCGCGTGCTCACGGCGGGGGAGTCCCATGGACCCGAACTCGTCACAATCATGGAGGGTCTGCCCTCCGGCGTCCCCGTGTCAATCGACGCCATTCAGGCCGATCTCAACCGCAGAAAGCTCGGCTACGGCCGCGGCTCGCGGATGAAGTTCGAGGCCGATGCGCTGACGCTTTCGGCCGGCGTGGTGCACGGCCGCACGATCGGCAGCCCGATCGCGATCCGCATCGGCAACACCGAGTGGCCCAAGTGGACCGAGGTGATGAGCCCCGAGCCCGTCGAACTCACCGACCGCTCGCGCGGCCGTGGTGCGGCGCTCACGCGACCCCGCCCGGGACACGCCGACCTCGTTGGCATGCAGAAGTACGACTTCGACGAGGCACGCCCGATCCTCGAGCGCGCAAGCGCCCGTGAGACCGCCGCACGCGTCGCCCTCGGCGCCGTCGCGCGCTCCTTCCTCGCCGAGCTCGGCGTGCAGCTGGTCAGCCACACGCTCTCGATCGGGCCGGTGCACGCACCCGAGGACGCCCCGCTGCCCGGTCCTGCGGATGTCGCCGCCCTCGACGCCGACCCGCTTCGCTGCTTCCACCCCGAAACCTCCGAGCGCATGGTCGCCGAGGTCGACGACGCGCGCAAGGCCGGCGACACCCTCGGCGGCATCGTCGAGGTGCTCGCGTACGGGCTCCCGCCCGGGCTCGGCTCGCACGTGCACTGGGACCGCCGGCTCGACGGTCAGCTCGCGCAGGCGCTGATGAGCATCCAGGCGATCAAGGGCGTCGAGGTGGGCGATGGATTCCTCACCACGACCCGTCGCGGCTCGGCGGCGCATGACGAGTTGTTCGTCACCGAGCAGGGCCTCACCCGCGCGAGCGATCGTGCGGGCGGCACCGAGGGCGGCATGAGCACCGGCACCGTGCTGCGCGTGCGCGCCGGCATGAAGCCGATCGCCACGGTTCCCCGCGCACTGCGCACCGTCGATGTCGCCACGGGCGAGGCCTCGGGTGCGCATCACCAGCGCTCCGACGTGTGCGCCGTCCCCGCCGCGGGCGTCGTCGCCGAGGCCATGACCGCGATCGTGCTGGCCGGTGCCTTCCTCGAGAAGTTCGGGGGCGACTCCGTCGGCGAGACCCGTCGCAACCTCGAGAGCTACCTCGCCGCGATCCCGGAGACGTTGCGCACCGCTTCTGCCTCGGACGCGGCGCTGCTTCACAGTGACTCCTGACGCGCCGGTGCTCGTGCTCGTCGGCCCGATGGGCGCCGGCAAATCGAGCATCGGACGCCGGGTCGCCAAGGCCCTCGGTGTGCCGTTCACCGATACCGACTCCGTCATCGTGCGTGAGCACGGCCCGATCGCGGCGATCTTCGACGAGCACGGCGAGCCGTACTTCCGCGCCCTCGAGCGCGCCACGGTGCACGAGGCGCTCGCGCGCCCCGGGGTGCTTGCGCTCGGTGGGGGCGCCGCGATGCATCCTGCAACGCGCGCCGAGCTCGCCGGTCACCGCGTCGTGCTGTTGACGGTCGACGCCCGCCCCGTCGCATCCCGGCTGCGGGACGATTCGCGCCCCCTGCTTCGCGGCAGCGGCATCGAGGAATGGGAGCGCATCGCCAAAGCGCGCCGGCCGGTCTACGAAGAAGTCGCGACCGTCACGTTCGATACCTCTCGCGGGCCGCTGCAGGCAGTGGTCGACGCAGTACTTGCCTGGAACAAGGAGAACCCACGATGAGCAGTGCAGATCTCGGCGGCGTCGGGCCGGCGCCCACGACGATCACGGTGGCGGGCGTCCCCGGCTACGACATCCACGTCGGCCGCGGCATCCTGCACCTCGTCGACGACGCCCTTGGCGCAGACGTGTCGAAGGTGCTGCTGGTGCACCCGCCGACCATGGGCGCGAAAGCGAACGAGCTGCGCGAGCTGCTCGTGCGCGACGGCCGCCAGGTGCTACTGGCCGAGGTGCCCGACGCCGAGGGCGGCAAGCGCGTCGAGGTCGCGGCATTCTGCTGGCAGATCATGGGGCAGGCCGACTTCACCCGCAACGACGCCGTCGTCGCGCTCGGGGGCGGGGCCACGACCGATCTGGCCGGATTCGTGGCGGCGACGTGGCTGCGCGGCGTGAAGATCGTGCAGGTGCCCACCTCGGTGCTCGGCATGGTTGACGCGGCGGTCGGCGGAAAGACCGGCATCAACACGAACGAGGGCAAGAACCTCGTCGGCGCGTTCTGGGCACCAGCGGCCGTGGTCGTCGACCTGGAGCTGTTGGATACGCTGCCGCGCAACGAGATCCTCGCCGGCTTCGCCGAGATCGTGAAGGCCGGCTTCATCGCGCGGCCCGAGATTCTCGAGCTGCTCGAGGCTGATGTGGATGCTGCGACCGACCCCTCGACGGCGCAGTTCCGGCGCTGCATCGAGCTCGCCATCGAGATGAAGGCCGAGGTCGTGGGCGAGGACTTCCGCGAGGCCGGCCTGCG
>JAGQTK010000014.1 GCA_020439065.1 Microthrixaceae bacterium | reverse complement strand
CTTCTCGTAGGGGTCTTCGAGGTCGATCTCTTTCGCGATCGAGACGCCATCGTTCGTGATCGTGGGGGCGCCCCACTTCTTCTCGAGAACGACGTTGCGACCGCGCGGGCCGAGGGTGACCTTGACGGCGTCGGCGAGCGTGTTCAGGCCGCGCTCGAGGCCACGACGGGCCTCTTCGTCGAAAGCAATGATCTTAGCCATTGTGTGTTTCGTCCCTCCCGGACGTAGGTTCGGATTAGCACTCCAAGATTACGAGTGCTAACACCAATACTGGCACTCGACCTGGGAGAGTGCAAGCTCCGCACGTGCGGGCTCGCGGCGGTGCGCTATGGCTTCGCTGATGGCGTACCGGAGGGCACGGGGCCGAGATAGTCGGCGCCCAGCACCACGGTCAGCTGCAGTGCGTCCGGGTCACCCGACGGCTGGTAGAAGTCGTTCTGCACGACTTCGGCCCCGCCGATGACGTCGGCCAGGCCGAGCGCCGCGGCTTGATCCCCGATCGCCGAGTAGTAGACCGTGGTCGTCTCGACGTCCCGGCTGCCCGCGGCGCCGGTCAGCACGAGCTCCGGGGCCCAGCCGGCCGCCTGGATCTTGTCGCCCACACGCGTGGCGAGATCCTGCTCGCTCGTGCCATTGAGCACGAGCACGGTGAAGGCGGTGTCGACGATGGGGTCGACGGTCTCGACCGGAGCCGGCTCGGGCGTCGGCTCGGGAAACAGCTGGATGCGGCCCGACGCGAGCAGCGTCGCGAAGATGCCGATCGCGACGATCAGCACGGTGGCGGCGAGCGCCCACAGCAGCGTCACCCAGCCGCGCGTGCGCGGGTTCTCGGCACGGTGCGCGCCAACGCGACCGGGGGAAGACGGCACCTCATCAAAGCGATCGCGCGGGGGCTTGGTGTTCGACACCCCCCCGATGTTACCGGGCCGGCGCCGCGCTCCCCCGCAGGCGGCAACGCCACTTCGCGCCGAGCGGCTACTGCAGCGTCTCGGCCCCGCGCGCTCGCCTCGCGTGCTCCCGCGCATCGCGCATGCGCCGCAGCCGCCCCACCAGCATCGGGTCGTAGGCCAGGGCCTCGCCGGTGTCGATCACGCGCCCGAGCAACTGGTAGTACCTGCTCGGCGTCAGCTGCAGCTCGGCCCGGATCGCCTCTTCCTTGGCGCCACGGTGCTGCGGCCAGTCGCGCTCGAAGTCGAGAATCGCACGGTCACGCGCGTCCAACGTGCTCATGCCTCAAGGGTAGGCGCCGCGGCGGGCACACCGTGCCACGCCACCCAGGCGCCCAGCGGGTCGACGGCGGCCAGCGGCGCCCCGTCGAGCGCGAGCACGAAGCCATCGGCGGGCCATGCTTCTGGCGCGATCGGCGGATGCCACGCCTCGTGCAGGCCCGGAGCGTCGATGGTGATCCAGTGCCCGTGCAGCGAGCGCGCCGTCTCGATGATGCGCGTGCGGGCGGCCCACGGCACGTGCGCCAGCACCCCCGGCGTCGTGACCACCAGCGTCATCTCGCGCGGGGCCTGCGCCGCCACCGCGGCCAGCAACTCGGCCGCGTCGCCGTGCTCGATCAGTGGCTGCCGGAGCACCGACGCCGCGGGGTCGAGGCCCGCGTGCCCGGATCGCCCGCGCTCGAGCTCGGCCGCGACCACGTCGAGCGCACTCGCGATGCGCGCCTCCCGCCCCGTCTCCCCCGGCCAGACCAGGCCGGTGATCCACGCGCGACCTGCCGGATCCCGCGCATCGACCGGCTGGAGGTCGATGCCCGCGCGCCAGCCGATCTGCGGCAGACGCAGCCGCGGGAGGGGGCCCGTGAGCCGGCACTCGAGCTCGACGGGCGAGCCCTCCGCCGGATCGAGCGCCGCCAGCAGCGCGCCCGCGGCATCGCGGTAGCGGTAGGCGTAGCGGTCGGGAAACAGGCACAGCCCCGCGGAGGCACCCACCTCGAGCAGCGCGATCGGTCCGTCGATCAGCGAGAGCGCGGGCAGGAGCGCGGCGCAGCGCAGCGGTTCGTTGCTCTGCACGCCGCGGCTGGCGCACCCTGCAACGAGCGCGTCGGCGTGCGCCAGCATCCATTCGCGAACGACTGCCCACTGCTCGAGCGGCGCCCCCAGCAGCCTGGCGACCGCGAACACGAGGGGCGGCTGACGATGCGTCGCGGGGATGCGCGCGAGCACCCGCCGCACGGCGGCATCGCCCGCGACGCCCCGCGCCCACTGCTCGTACAGGGCCGAACGCCCCGGCGCCTCCTGCTCGGCGAAGCGCAGGTAGCGGGCACGCACGGCGGCCTCCTCGGATTCCATGCATTCATCCTGCACCGCCCGGCCCACCCGCGCCCACGCCCACGCCCACGGCGGGCGCGGGTGTGCGGGAACACCCCACGGGGCGCCCGCGTTGCATACGCTGGGAGCAATCAGGAGGTCGTCATGACACACCCCACCCAACACACCGGCATTCCCGTGACCGACGCGCAGTGGCGCGCGGCGCTCAGCCCCGAGCAGTACGCGGTGCTTCGGCAGGCCGGCACGGAGCGGCCCTGGACCGGCCCGCTGCTGGACGAGCACCGCGCAGGGCTGTTCACCTGTGCGGGCTGCGGCGCGGAGCTGTTTCGCAGCGGCACCAAGTTCGATTCGGGATGCGGCTGGCCGAGCTTTTACGAATCCATCCGCCCCGAGGCGGTCACGCTCATCGAGGACCGCACGCTGGGCATGGTGCGCACCGAGGTGCGCTGCGCGCGGTGCGACTCGCACCTCGGGCATGTGTTCCCGGATGGCTACGGCACCCCGACGGGCGACCGCTACTGCATGAACTCGGTCGCGCTCGAGTTCACCCCGGAGGCGGCGGCGGATGACGCAGCGGTGAATGACGCAGCGGCGCCCGACGCCCCGGACGCCGGCGCGCATGGATAACGCGGCGGCACGCGAGGCGCCCGGCCCCGCCCTGCAGGCGATGCTGCGGCGCCGCTCGAGCTCCAAGGTCGACGACACCGCCCCCACGCACGAGGAGTTGCTCGCGCTGGTGGCGGGTGCCGCGCGCGTCGCCGACCACTCCTCGATGCGGCCCTGGCGGCTGATCGAGCTGCGCGGCGACGACCGCGAGCGGCTCGGTCGCGCCCTGCACAAGGCCGCCGGCGAGAAGGGCGTGTCGACGAAGCCGTTGCGCGCGCCCCTGCTGGTCGCCGTGGTGGCGAGCATTCGCAAGAGCGAGAAGGTGCCCGCGTGGGAGCAGGAGGCCGTGGCCGCGGGGGTCGCGCACATGCTGAGCCTCGCCCTCGATGAAGCCGGCTACGGCGTGATGTGGCGCACGGGTCACACGACGCGCAGCAAGGCGGTCGCCAAGGCACACGGGCTCGAGGCGCACGAGCGACTGCTGGGCTGGCTCTACGTCGGCGGCAAGCCGGAGCGCTCCCGCCCGGAGCGCCCGAGAACGATCGACGCCGAGCGCATGCTCTCGCGGATGCCGCAGGGCACGCACGCCGAGCGCGAGCCCGCGCTCGCGCCCACGGAGAAGCAGCAGGAGAAGCAGCAGGCGAAGCACGCCAAGAAGCAGGCGAAGAAACAGGCGAAGAAAGCCAGAAAAAAGGCGAAGAAAGCGAAGCAGCAGGCGGGCTAGGCCTTCGGCATCCGCCCGAACAGGCGCCGCCACCGCACACGACCCCACGGGATCGCCGCGGCGGCGACCGCGAGTAGCGCGAGCAGCACCATGGCAAGCGACTGCCAGAGCCCGGCGCCGGAGGTGGCCGGCCACCAGATATCGATCAGCACCGAGGCCACGAGCTGGCCGACGATCGAGGCGAGGCCGAGTAGCAGCATCCCGGTGAAGCGCACGAGGGCCGCCGACAGCAGCACATACGTCATGCCGGCGGCGCCGCCGATGTAGAGCCACGGCTCGGTGGGCAGCGTGGCCGGCAGGCCCACGATCGACACGTTCACCGCGACGGCGATCGACAGCAGGATCGTGCCGCCGATGAAGTTCACGAGCGTCGCGGTCAGCGCGCTGCCGGTCCGTGCGCGCAGCCGCCCGTTGGTGGCGGCCTGCCAGGCGATGCCGGCCCCGGTGACCACCGGCAGGATCAGCATCCACAGCGGCACGGAGGCGAGCAGTTCGGGTGAGACGGCGAGCGCGACGGCGACGAGCGCGAGCCCCGCACCCAGCAGCCGGCCCGGGGTGATCGCCACCACCCCCGCCGGCCCGTAGCCGATGCGATCGAGCACGAGGCCGTTGATGGTCTGCCCCGCCACCACGCCGACGCTGAACAGCGCCACGCCGATGACCGCGACGGTGAGCCCCTGCGTCGCGACGGTGACGGCCCCCGCCACGCCGCTCGCGAGCATCCACCACGGGATGCTGCGCTCGCGCACGCCCCTGGCGAGCTCGCGAAAGCCAGCCCGCCCGTTCGGCACGACCAGGCTCAGCACGATCATGATCGTCAGCGCGAGCACCATCGAGATGAGCGCGGCGAACAGCCCGTCGCCGAGGGCAAGGCCAAGGGCGCCGTTGAGGCGGGCCTGCACTGCGGTGAGGATCCCGACGCACACGGCGCCGGCGATACCCAGCCAGCGCATGAGGCTTGGATGCCGGATCACTCGCTGCACACGGGTCCCAGGCGACACGCCCCCGACGGGACGGGACTCAGCAGGCACAGTACTCACAACACCAACTCGTTCGTTTCGATCACCCTAACAGGCGCGGTGTCGGAGCCGCCGCGGCCGGCGCCGCGCGACCCGCGGCTACTCGCCCTTGCCTGCCAGTGCCGCGCGACGCTCACGAAAGTCGGGGCGATCGAAGTAGCCGGCGGTCGCTGCGGCATCCAAGCTCGAGATGCCGCCGGCCTGCAGGGCGCCCAGGCGCACGCGCGCGCTCTTGACGGCCATCAGCGAGATCGCCTCGGCACCGGCGGCCGAATCCGAGATGGCGACGATGCCGTGGTTGCCAAGCAGCACGAGCGAGGGCACCTCACCGAACTCCTCGACGTGCGCGCCGACGCGCTCGAGGAAGAGCTGGCCGAGCTCGATGCCCGGTTGCGCGTAGGGCACGAACAGGGTGCGGCCGAGCACCATGAGCTCGTCCGAGTAGACCGCGTCGGTGAAGGCGGTCTCGGCGTGCACGCTGGCCAGCAGCGCCACCACCGACGTCGGGTGCGTGTGCGCGACGTACCGCGCCGGCGCGAACGCGCGGACCGCGACGTGGATGAGGGTCTCAATCGACGCCCGCACGCGCTTGCCGTCGACCTCGCCGGCGTCAAGCGCCGCGGTGAGCGCCTCCTGCTTCGCGTCGGCGTCGCGCAGCACGGCGAGCAGCGGCGCGATCTCGACGGTGACGAAGTCGGCGGCCGTCGCGGTCACCATCGACGACCCCGAAGCCTTCACCACCAGGGTGTCGGGGTCGATGAGCTCGCTGGTGTTGCCCTCGGCCAGGATCACCAGGTCGCGCTCGGGCGCACCGAGGCGCAGGGTGAGGTCGAGCAGTTCGGCGCCGACCAGTTCGGGTGCGATACGTGCCGTCATGATGATTCCTTCGTTGAGGTGTGGGTGATGAGCTGAACGCGGGGCGCTGCGGGCGCGCGGGCTAGCGCGGGTCGAACCGCACGGGGTGGTGGGTACGCCGCACGAGGTCGCGCAGCGATTCGAGGGTGCCGTCGAGGTGGCCGGTCGTGCGCGCCTGCACGAGCATGCTGCCAAGGGCCGTGGCCTCGACGGGGCCGGCGAGCACGGGAAGCCCCGCGCGATCGGCCGTGCGCTGGCACAGCAGCGCATTCTGCGAGCCGCCGCCGACGATGTGGATCGACTCGACGGGCACGCCGCCGATGCGTCCGGTTTGCAGCGCCGCATCGGCGAATGCCTGCGCGAGCGACTCGATGATGGAGCGGGCGATCTCGGCCTGGGTCTGCGGGGCGCGGATCCCGCGTTCCGCGCACCACTGCGCGATGCGCTCGGGCATGTCACCGGGCGGCAAAAAGCGCGGGTCGTTGACGTCGAACAGCGGCATCTCGCGCGTGACGGCGGCCGCGGCATCCAACAGCGACTGCAGGCTGATCTGCTCGCCCGCCCGTTCCCAGCCGCGCACGGTCTCGCTGAGGATCCACAGCCCCATCACGTTGTGCATGAGCAGGATGCGCCCATCGACGCCGACCTCGTTCGTGAACCCGAGCTCGCGTGCCTCATCGGTGACGACGGGATGCTCGAGCTCAACGCCCACGAGCCCCCACGTGCCGCACGAGATGAACGCCGCCGCCCCGGACGCCATCGGCACCGCGGCCACGGCCGAGGCCGTGTCGTGCGAGCCGACGGCGACGATCTCGATCGGTGTCGCGGCACCGAGCTGGCGGGCGACGTCGCGCTGCAACGAGCCCACGCGGGTGCCCGGGTCCACAAGCGGTGCGAGCAGATCCGCAGACACGCCCGCCACCCGCAGGAGCTCGTCGTTCCACTCCCGCGTGTGCACATCCATCAGCCCCGTGGTCGAGGCCATGGTGCGCTCCGCCACCTGCTGCCCGCTCAGCCAGTACGTGAACAGATCCGGCATCAGCAGCGCGCGGTCGGCCAGCGCCAGCAGCGTGTCGTCGGCCTCGGCCGCGAGCTGGTAGATCGTGTTGATCGGCATGAACTGGATGCCGGCGCGAGCGTACTGCTCAGGATGCGCCATCCGCCCCTGCACGCGCTCCACGACCGCGCTCGTGCGCTCGTCGCGGTAATGACTCGGGTTGCCGAGCAGCGTGCCGCCGCGCAGCAGCGCGTAGTCGACACCCCAGGTGTCGGTCGCGATCGATGACACCTCGGGCGCCTCGCGCAGCGCGAGCGCGAGACCGTCCATCGCGCCCTGCCACAGCGAGAGCACATCCCAGTGCAGCCGCCCGCGCACCTGCACCGGCCGGTTCGCGAAGCGCCCGGTCGTGCGCATGCGCAGGTGGTCGCGAGAAACCTCGCCCAGGATCACACGACCGCTGGTCGCGCCGAAATCCAGGGCGACAACATGGCCCGACATCGAATCCTCCCCCGAGCCGGGTCAGCGAAGCTCGCGCGCGAGCCAGGCGACGAGCTGCGACCACATGGGGGTGAACCCCTCCCACGCCAGGAAGTCGGCGGGGAGCCAATGCGGCCCCATGTCGCTGGCGAATGCCGCGACACGGCCGGCGCCCTCCGCATCGATCACCAGCAGGGGGTGCGCACCGATCTGCGCGAGCACCTGGGCGCCCTCGCGGGCGACGAGGCGGTGGTAGCCGAGCACTGCGGGCCACTGCGGGGCGAGCCCGGCGGTGATGGCGTGCTCGCCGACGAGCGCGGGCACGGCGCCCTGCGGCGTCTCCTCACGGTCGTCGCCGATCTCCATCTCGACCGGCAGCACCTGCGCGAGGGCGGTGTTGCGGAAGTTCGCCTTGGCCTCGATGCCCTGGAAGCTGAGGTATCCACCGACCATCAGCAGCGAGCCGCCACCGCGCACCCACTCGGCCAGCAGCTCAAGCCGGTTGGGCATCGCCCGGCCCTCGCCGAAGACGCTGTTCGGCAGCAGCAGGGTGTTCGCGCCGATGTCGCTGAGCACGACGACGTCGTAGGCGGAGAGCGCCTCGAGGGTGGTCGGGAATCGCTCCGGCGCGACGTGGTTCGGCTGGAACTCGACCTCGTGCCCGCTGCGCTCAAGCGCGGCGATGAAATCGGCCGCCCCCTCGCCGTAGGCGGAGGTGATGAATGAATCGAAGCCCTTGGTGTGGATCGACGTGGTCGACCAGGATTCACCGGCCAGCAGGATCTTTGCCATGACGTGCTCCTTGTGCGGCGCGCAGGTTCATGCGGCGCGAGTCGCGAGTGGGTGGGTGCGGAAAGCGGTGCGAGCGCTAGTAGGCAAGGCCCTGGGGTTCAGGGCCGAGCACGGCCTCGCGCGGGTCGACGACCTCGAAGCCGTTGGCGCGGTATGCCTCGTAGTCGAAGTTCTCGCACTCGTCGAAGCCGATCTGGTGGTATTCGGCGAAGCCGTCCCACTCCTCATACCCCTCGCCGAACCCGGCCTCGAGGAACGCATCGGCCATCGCCATACCCAGGCGCGGCGCGATGTAGAACGCGCCCATCGCGAGCACGTTGGCGTTGTTCGCGGTCGAGGCGCGGCGCGCGGCCGGGACGCTCTCGACGACAGCTGCGTGCACATGCGGGCACTTGCTCGCCGCGATGTGGATGCCCATCCCGGTACCGCAGAACACGAGCGCCTTCTCAAACTCGCGCTCGGCGATGCGCGCGCCGGCCATGAAGCCGGCCCGGTGATACATCGGCACGTCCTCGAGCGACGGAGTCAGGTCGGTGACCGTCCAGCCGCGCTCGTGGAGGTGCGCCTTGACGGCCTCTTTCAGCGGGAACCCCGCGAAGTCGGCGCTGACGACGACCTGCCGGTCCTTGACACGCTTCATGACTGTGTTCCTTTCCACTTGAGCATGCGCGCAAGTGCGCCCTTGTTGCCGATCTCGTTCACCACGATCACCAGCAGCAGCACACCACCCCAGATGAGCGGGCGGTAGAAGTTGCTGATGTTCGGGAACGTGTTCAGGAACGACGAGAGCACCTGCAGCACGATGATGGCCAGCACCACACCCGAGAGCCGGCCGGAGCCGCCGTTGGGGTTCACCCCGCCGAGCACCACGATGAGGACCGCGAGCAGCGTGTACGTCGAGCCGTAGTCGGCCTTGGCCGAGTTGTAGTTGGCGAGCATGACGAGCCCGGCCGCGGAGGCGAACAGCCCCGAGGTCATGTAGGTGCGGATGATGAGGCTGCTCGTCTTCATGCCGCTGAACTTCGCGGCGGTCTCGTTCGAGCCCAGCATGTAGAGCTTGGTGCCGAACGGGGTCTTGTACATCAGCAGGCCGATCACGATCACGCCGATGATGAACACGATCAGCGGCATCGGGATGACGCCGAACACGCGATTGGCCATGATCTCGCCGTATTGCAGCGGCAGGCCGCTCGTGGGCTTGCCGCCGCTGATGATGACAGCGATGCCGGTGAACAGCTCGAAGGTGCCGAGGGTGACGAGGATCGCGGGGATCTTCACCTTGGCAACCAGCCAGCCGTTGAAGGCGCCGGCGAGGGCGCCCACCACGAGCGAGCAGACGATCGCGGCGACGACGGCGAGGTAGCCGGCGTTCGGGTCAGAGCCGGCGGGCGCGATCTGCAGCATGAGCACGGCGCTGCCGATCGCGGTCATGTTGGCGATGCCGACGACCGAGAGGTCGATGCCGCCGATGACCATGGTGAGCATCACGCCGAGGGCCATCAGGCCGAACTCGGGGAACTGCACCGCCATCGACTGCCACGTGGCGAGGCCGAAGAAGTTGCTCGGCTTGATCAGCGCGAAAAACACCAGCAGCAGCACGAGGATGATGCCGAGGCGGGCGACGTGCGGGTCGCTGAAGAGGCGGTTCTTGACGGAGCGGAGCGCCGTCGGCTTGGTTGCTGTCGTTGCAGACATGGGCTATCCCCCTTCTCAGATCAGCACTCGGGCCCGCTTGCGCGCCCTGGTGAGTTGGATGGCCGAGATTCCGGTGCCGACGATGATCAGCACGCCGAGCGAGAAGCCCTGCCAGAACGTGGGGATCCCGACGAGGATCATGCTGTTCTGCACGATCACGATCAGGAGGGTGCCGAGCATGGCGCCCGTGAGGGTGCCGCTGCCGCCGGTGATGGCCGTGCCGCCCAGGACGACGGCCGCGATGACCATCAGCTCGATGCCGAGCAGGTTGGTGGGGTGCATCGAATCCATCATGCTGGTGCGCACGAGGCCCGCCAGGCTGGCGATGATGCCGACGATGACGAACAGCCAGAACTTGATGTGCCGCACCTTGAATCCGGCGCGCTCCGCGGCGCTCTCGTCGCCGCCCATGGCGTAGAGGCCACGGCCGAAGGTCGTGTAGCGCAGCAGCACGAACGCGAACACGAGCACCACGACGAGGATCAGGAACGACATCGGCATGCTCGAGGTCAGACCCGAGTCGGGGTTCGTCGCGACGAACAGCGTCGCGCGGCCGAACTCGGTCATCGCGGGCGGCAGATTCGGGATCTGCACCGAGCTGAGCACGCCCTGCATGATGCCCGAGAACACGCTCGCGGTGCCCAGCGTGATGATCAGCACCGGGACGGCGAAGCGGGAGGTGAACAGGCCGTTGAACGCACCGAGGATCGCGCCGAGTGCGATGACGAGCACGAACGGCAGCCACACGCCGCCTTCCCAGCCGTTGTCGACGAGGATCCGCGTGGTCGCGTAGACCGAGAGCGAGGCCAGCGCGGGAAACGAGACGTCGATGCCGCCCGAGACCAGCACCATGAAGGCGCCCACGGCGAAGATGCCGGGCACGACCATGGCATTGGCGAGGTCGACCAGGTTGTTCGGTGTGAAGAACTGCCCGCTGCGGAGCTGGATCACCACCGCCAGCACGACGATGACGAGAAACAGATAGAACTCGTTCGTCTTCACGAGCTTTCGCACAAGCGCGGCCATCTGTCAGCCCTTCCCGTTGAGATCGACGATGTCTTTCGACATCAGTTCGGCGAGTTCGGCGTCGCCGGTCACGGCGGGGTCGACCTCCGCGACGATGCGTCCGGCATTCATCACCATGACGCGGTTGCAGTTTTGGATCACCTCGGGGATGTCGTCCGAGATGATGATGACGGCGAGGCCCTCGGCCGCCAGCTCGCGCAGGATGCGGTGGATGTCGTGCTTCGAGCCGATGTCCACACCCACGGTCGGGCCGTTGAGGATGAGCACCTTCGGGTTGGTCGCCAGCCACTTCGCAAGCACGATGCGCTGCTGGTTGCCGCCAGAGAGCGTGTTGACCGCGTTCTCGGGGTCGGGGGTCGCGATGCGCAGGTCTTTGACCCAGGCTTCGGCCGCGGCCTTCGCCGCGGCCTTGTCGAACACGCCGAGCTTGGAGGCGAACGAGTCGATCTCCGAGATGGTGATGTTCGAACCGATGGAGCGCTCGAGGAACAGGCCTTCGGTGAGGCGGTCCTCGGGGACGTAGCCGATGCCGTGTGCGATCGCCGAGCGGATGCCGTCGAGCGTGACGGGCTGCCCCTCGAGGCGGATCTCCCCCCGGTCTGCCGGCAGCGCGCCGAACAGCGAGAGGGCGAGCTCGGTGCGACCAGAACCGAGCAGGCCGGTGATGCCGAGGATCTCACCGGGCCGGAGCGAGAGGGTCACATCCTCGAACGCGCCGTCGACGCCGAGACCCGAGACCTCGAGCACGGGCGCGTCGGCCTGGAGCTCGGGCGTGAACCGGGAGTCGTCGAACTCGCGCCCGGTCATGTAGTACGAGAACTTCTTGTGGTCGAGCTCTTCGGGCAGGCACGTGATCACGGATGCGCCGTTGCGGATGATCGTGAAGCGCTCGCTGATCTCGAAGACCTCTTCCAGCTTGTGGCTGACAAACAGCGTGGCGATGCCGCGGGCCTTGAGATCGAGGATGATCTTGAACAGCGCGTCGACCTCGCGCTTGGTCAGCGCGGTGGTCGGCTCGTCCATGATGATCAGTCGCGCGTCGCTCATCAGCGCGCGCGAGATGGCGACCAGCTGCTTCTGGGCCACGGAGAGGGTGCCGACCTTGGCGTCGAGATCGATGTCGAAATCGATCTTGGCGATGGCTTCCTTGGCCGTGGCGCGCATCCGGCGCCAGTTGACGAACGTGCGGTGCGCCGCGAGTTCGGCGTTGATGGCGAGGTTCTCCATCACGGTGAGGTTCGGGAAGACGGAGAAGTCCTGGTAGATCACCTGGACGCCGTTCGAGATCGCCTCGATCGGCGTGAGGCCCGAGAACTGCTTGCCGTTCATCTCGATGGTGCCGCTGTCGGGAGCGTGCACACCGGAGATGACCTTGATGAGCGTGGACTTGCCACTCCCATTTTCGCCGGCGAGACAGTGGATCTCACCCGGGGCGATTTCTAGCGTGATGCCGTCGAGCGCCTGGACGCCGGCGAAGGCCTTGCGGATATCGCGTACAGCGATGACGTTGTCGACCATCGACGAGTCCTTTCGACGCGTGAGCGGTGTGGCGGATGCCGCCGAACCGAGCTCGGCTGGCTTAGAAGCCGAACTCCGAGACGTTGTCCTTGTTGATGACGACCCAGCCGTTGCCCTCGAGCACCTTGGTGCTGCCCTCGGCGAACTGCATGTTCTCGTAGCCGGCGACACCGAGGTCGAGGCCGTTGGCGATGGTCTCGCCGTCGAGGATCTTCTCGGCGAGCGCCGCGAGTGCGTAGCCGGCGTCGGCCGGGTCCCACAGCGTCAGGGTCTGCACGAGGCCCTTGTCGAGGATCGACTTGTTCGCGGCGGGCATGCCCGTGCCGCTGACGAAGACCTTGCCGGTGAGGCCGAGCTCTTCGATCGCACGCGCGACACCGGGGGCGTCGAACGACGAGGTGCCGACGATGCCCTTGATCTCGGGGTACTTCTTCAGCAGCTCCTTGGCCGACTGGTACGCGACCTCGCCGTCGTCCTGCGACTCGACCCGCGGCTCCGCCTCGAGCAGCGTCATGTTCGGGTACGCCTCGGCGGCGCGGGCAACGGCACCGTCTGCCCACTCGTTGTGCGAGGCGTTGGTGACGTGGCCGACCATGGTCGTGTACACGCCCTCCTCGCCCATCGCCTCGGCGAGGTTGTCCATGATGAACGCGCCGTAGTCGGTGTTGTTGAACGCCTCGATGTCGTACATCGTGTTCTGCTGGCTGGCGCCCTCGTGCGTCACGACGACGATGCCGGCATCCATGGCCTGCTTGAGCACCGTCTCGAGCGCGCCCGGGTCGACCGGGACGACGCCGATGGCGTCGACGCCCTGGGCGATGAGGTCCTGGATCACCTGGACCTGCATGGTGGCGTCCGTCTCAGCGGGGCCCTTCTGGTAGGCGGTGGTGCCCGTCTCGGCCGCGTAGGTCTTGACGCCCTCCTCCATGCGGACGAACCAGGGGTTCGTCGCATCCTTCGGCACGATCACGATCGTGTAGTCGCCGTCGCCCGCGCCACCCGCAGCGGCGTCGCCGCCGCCTGCGGAACATCCCGTCAGCCCGAGGCCGACGATGGCGGCCATGCCCAGCGCGAGACCAGCAAAGCGTCGCTGCTTCATGTGTTTCTCCTTCATGTGGTGGATGCAGAGTGCTCGGACGCTGCCCGGAGGTGCGCGCGGCCAGTTCGTCGAGTCGTAATCTTGGGTTTAAAACGCTTCATAATCTAAAGCGGTTTAAACGTACACTGGCCGAAACCCGTTCGCAAACATCCGAGCGATGCGCGCGACGGTGAAATCTGCCCGCCCCGGGCAGGACCCCAGCCATAGAGTGAAGCTGACGCTGCCTGAGCTTTTGAGAGGTGAGACCGCGATGAGCACAACCGATGTGCACGCGCGCAGCCCGGTGGGCATCCGCGACGTCGCCGCCCTCGCCGAGGTGTCGACCGGCACCGTCTCGAACACCATCAACCACCCGGAGCGCGTGCACCCCCGCACCCGCGCGGCCGTCGAGCGGGCGATCCGCACGCTCGGATTCGTGCCGAACCAACAGGCCCGCGTGCTCACCGGCGCCTCGAGCAACGTCATCGGCCTCGTCGTCCTCGACGTCGAGAGCCCCTTCTACATGGAGGCCGCGCGTGCGATCGAGCGCGCGACCCGCGAGTCCAACCACGTCGTGATGCTTTGCAACTCAGACGGCGAGCTCGAACGTGAGGCGAAGCTGCTGACCATGCTCGCGGCACAGCGGGTGCGCGGCGTGCTGCTGGCTCCGGCGAACGCCGAGAACGCCGATCGCTACGCGAACCTCCCGGGCGATCTGGCCGTGGTGCTCATCGACTACGACGCGGGCCCCGAGCACTGCTCGGTCTCGGTCGACAACATCGCCGGCGGACGCCTCGCCGTGCAGCACCTGCTCGAACTCGGCCACCGGCGCATCGGCTTCGTCGGCGGGCCGACCGGCCTGCGCCAGTTCGCCCAGCGCGCGATCGGCGCCCGGCTGGCGATCGAAGAGGCCGGCCTCGACCCCGACACCGCGCTGCTGGAGGTCTCGGTCTCGGGCATCGGCATCCAAGACGGCCGTCGCGCGGTCGAGCTGCTGCTGGAATCGGGCCCACCCGACGCGATCTTCTGCGGCAACGACATGCTGGCCTTCGGCGTGTATCGCGGCCTGATCGATGCCGGCTACCGCGTGCCCGATGACATCGCGCTGGTCGGCTACGACGACATCGACTTTGCCAAGGACTGGGTGGTGCCGCTCACCTCCGTGCGCCAGCCGATCGACCAGCTCGGCGAGCGCGCCGCGAAGCTGCTGCTCGAGCATTCCTCGCGCGACGGCGGGCACCGCCACCGACAGGTGCTCCTGGCCCCCGAGCTCGTGATCCGCCGTTCGACGGGGCGCCGCGCCGAGGCCACGGATGCTCCGGCCGGCGCGAACGCACCGTAGGGGCCACGCCCGCGCCCGCCCGGCCGACGCCACGCGCTCGGGCGATGGGGCGCCGCGCGCGGTGTAGCGTCGAGGGAGCATGGCGTGCGTGTGTGTGCGAACGCACGCGATCGATCAGCGGGGGGCCGCGGCATCCACCGCACGCGCCCCGAACGAACCCACGGCAGGAGCACCATGGCGACCAACAGCACCGTGCGCGGCGAGGAACGCCGCGCCGCGATCCTCGCCACGCTCACGCGCGACGGCAGCCTGCAGCTCGATGCGATCGCCGGCGAGCTGCGCGTCTCGCCCATGACCGTGCGCCGCGACCTCGACGAGCTCGAGGCCGAGGGCCTGCTGCGCCGGGTCCGCGGCGGCGCCGTCGCGATCCTCGGCCCGCGCCCGTTCAGCGAGCGCCGGGGCGTGCGGATGCGCGCCAAGCAGGCGATCGCCGCGAAGGCCGCGCGCCTGCTGCCCGCGCATGGCGCGATTGCGCTGGATGCCTCGAGCACCTCGGGGACGCTTGCGACGGCGCTCGCCGGGCACAGCGGGCTGACCGTCGCGACGAACTCGTACGACAATTTCTCGACCCTGCGGGCGGCCACGGGCACCACGCCCGTGCTGATCGGCGGCGAGCCGGAGGCCACCACGGGCAGCTTCGTGGGCAAGATCGCGTGTGATGCCGCCGCATCCATGCTCTACCAGGTGTTCTTCACCTCGGCGAGCGCGGTCGACGCCGCCCACGGCAGCTCGGAGGTCTCGCTCGCCGAGAGCCAGGTCAAGCGCGCGTTCGCCCAGCGCAGCCGCCGGGTGATCCTCTGCGTCGACGCGTCGAAGCTCGACCACCTCGCCGTCGCGGTCGGGTTCGAATGGCCCGAGATCGCGGCGATGATCACCGAGCTCGATCCGGCGGACCCACGGCTCGACCCCTACCGCGAGCACACCGAGCTGCACTGATCCGCGCCCACCGAACTTGCGCATGACGTGAGTTCTTGTCACTCTTAACAAGAACTCACAAACCAAACGAGGTGCAGTCATGTCAACGTCCCCCGCAGCAGCCGATCTCATCGCCCGGAGCAATCGCCTCGGCGCCGATCCGCGCAACACCAACTACGCCGGCGGCAATACCTCGGCCAAGGGCGTCGTGAACGATCCGGTCACCGGCCAGCCCGTCGAGCTGATGTGGGTGAAGGGTTCGGGCGGCGACCTCGGCACGCTGCAGGAATCGGGGCTCGCCGTCCTGCGCATGGACCGCATGCGCGCGCTCGTCGATGTCTACCCCGGCATCGACCGCGAAGACGAGATGGTCGCGGCCTTCGACTACTGCCTCCACGGCAAGGGCGGCGCGGCCCCCTCGATCGACACCGCCATGCACGGGCTCGTCGATGCCGCGCACGTCGACCACCTGCACCCCGACTCGGGCATCGCGATCGCGACGGCCGTCGACGGCGAGGCGCTCACGGCGAGCATCTTCGGCGAGAAGGTCGTGTGGGTGCCGTGGCGTCGCCCCGGCTTCCAGCTCGGCCTCGACATCGCGGCCATCAAGCGGGCGCACCCCGCGGCGATCGGGTGCATCCTCGGCGGCCACGGCATCACCGCCTGGGGCGACACCTCAGACGAGTCCGAGGCGAACTCGCTGTGGATCATCGAGACCGCCGCCGCCTACATCGCCGAACACGGCACGGCGCAGCCCTTCGGCGCCGCCCGCCCCGGCTTCGGCGCCCTCGATGCGGACGCCCGCCGCGCCAAGGCCGCAGCCCTCGCCGCCACCATCCGCGGCATCGCCTCGCACGACCGGCCCATGGTCGGCCACTTCACCGACGCCCCCGAGGTGCTCGAGTTTCTCGAGTCCTCGGGCGCCCCGCGCCTGGCCGAGCTCGGCACCAGCTGCCCCGACCACTTCCTGCGCACGAAGGTCAAGCCGATGCTGCTCGACCTGCCGGCAGATGCGCCGGTCGAGGCATCCATCGCCCGCCTGAAGCAGCTGCACGAGGCCTACCGTGCCGACTACACCGCGTACTACGACGCGCACGCGACGCTCGAGTCACCCGCGATGCGCGGCGCCGACCCGCTGATCGTGCTCGTGCCGGGCGTGGGCATGTTCAGCTACGGCGCAAACAAGCAGACCGCGCGCGTCGCCGGCGAGTTCTACATCAACGCGATCAACGTGATGCGCGGCGCCGAGTCGCTCTCGAGCTACGCGCCCATCTCTGACGCCGAGAAGTTCAACATCGAGTACTGGGCGCTCGAAGAGGCGAAGCTGCAGCGGATGCCGAAGCTCAAGGTGCACCAGGGGCGCATCGCGCTCGTGACCGGCGCCGCCTCCGGCATCGGCAAGGCGATCGCCACGCGGCTCGCGGCCGAGGGGGCCTGCGTGGTGATCGCAGACCTCGACCTCGAGAAGGCGCAGGCCGCGGCGGCGGCGCTCGGCGGCCCCGACGTCGCGATCGGCGTCGCCGCGAACGTCGCCGACGAGGCGGCCGTGCAGGCCGCCGTCGACGCCGCGCTGCTCGCGTTCGGCGGTATCGACCTCGTCGTCAACAACGCCGGGCTCTCGCTGTCGAAGTCGCTGCTCGAGACCACCGCCGCGGATTGGGACCTCCAGCACGATGTGATGGCCAAGGGCTCGTTCCTCGTCTCGAAGGCCGCGGCCCGCGCGCTGATCGAGCAGAACATGGGCGGCGACATCATCTACATCTCGTCGAAGAACTCGGTCTTCGCCGGCCCGAACAACATCGCGTACTCGGCGACGAAGGCCGACCAGGCGCACCAGGTGCGATTGCTCGCCGTCGAGCTCGGCGCGTACGGTGTGCGGGTGAACGGCATCAACCCCGACGGCGTCGTGCGTGGATCGGGCATCTTCGCATCGGGCTGGGGCGCCAACCGCGCCGCCACCTACGGCGTCGATGAGAAGGACCTCGGCCAGTTCTACGCGAACCGCACGATCCTCAAACGCGAGGTACTCCCCGAGCACATCGCCAACGCCGTGATCGCGCTCACCGGGCCGGAGCTCTCGCTCACCACCGGCCTGCACATCCCGGTCGACTCGGGGGTCGCCGCGGCGTTCCTCCGCTAGGCACAGTGACGCCGCAGGGCCGGTTCCGCGCATCGCGCGGGCCGGCCCTGCGGCGCTCCCACGGTGCGGTCCGCTCGCCGCACGGGCAATGCAGGCTAGGCTCTCGCAGCAATGTCGCGTGTTCCGGCACGGGTGCCGGCGACGCACGCGCACCTCGCTTCGAAGAAGGGCTCAACGACGTGTCTTCTCAACTGTCCACCGCACGCCCCGGCACCGCGCCGGCGCGCCTTGTGCCGCTCGCACTGCTCGCCCTCGCGCTGGCGGGCTGCGCCGCACCCGCGCCCGATGCCGCACCCCGCAGCTCTGCTGCCCCGGGAGCAGCCGCGACCCCGGACGCCCGGCCCGCCGCCCCCGAGCCGACGCCCACCACCGAGGCCGAGTGCATCGTCGGCACCTGGGAGCTCGACAACGCATCGTTCGTCGCCGCACTGCACACCGTGGGCGAGGGCGAGCTCATCGTCGACTCGCTCACGGGCACCGCGCGGCTGGTGGTCGCCGAGGGCGGTGCGGCCGAGACCTCGTACGTGAACTGGAAGCACGTGGCATCCGTCGTCGGCCAGCCCGCCACGATCACGATGGAGCGCAACGGCACCGACTACGGCACGATCGTCGAGGTCGACGGCACGCTCGGGCTGCAGGAGCTCTCGAACGAGTCGATCATGATCACGCAGATCGAGATGGGTGGCGTCGTGCAGGCGGGCCCGAAGACTGAGGGTGCGAGCCTGTCGCTCGGCATCTTCCAGTGCGAGGGCGATCGCCTCTCGATCACCGTCGACGGCACGACGTCGTACATGGACCGGGTGTCGTAGCGGGCGCACGCGAGGGTGCGGGTGCCTGCGGCGCGCATCGGTGAGGCCCGGAGCCCGAGGGGTGACCGTTGCGGTCAGAGAGAGCCGGCTGCGGGACTCGAACCCGCAACCCCCGCTTTACAAGAGCGGTGCGCTACCAATTGCGCCAAGCCGGCAATGAGAGCAAGTCTATCGGGGTGATCGGGTGTGCTCCGGCACGCGACCACGGCCGCCGCTCGGCGCACCGCGAGGCCGCCTGGCGGGCCCCGCGGCGTGCCGCCGTTACGGCGTGGGCGTGGGCGTCGGGCTCGGCGTGGCCTTGTAGTACGCGTCGCTCGAGAGCATCAGCACGAACTGCGCGAACTCTTTCGCATCGGTCATGCTGCCGACATAGGGCTTGCCGTCGACGAGCACGGTCGGGGTGCCGGTGAGCTTCTGCCCGTCGGCGCCGGGGAGCGGCTCGCTGAGCGCGCGCGCCGTGGCTGCCTGCACCCACGAGAGGTAATGGCCGTCCTCGATGCAGCTGTGCATCTGCTTCGGGTCTTCGGCACCCGAGGCGATCGCCATGTCGGCGAGCGTCTTGCTGTCGAAGCCGTCGGTGTCGAAGTCGGGTTGCCGCGTGAGCAGCGAGTGGTTGAACGCGAAGAACGTCTCGGGCGAATGCGTTGCGACGCACACGCCGGCGTTCGCGGCGCGCAGCGAGTACTTCGTGCCGTTCGACTTGGCCGTCAACAGCGCGACGGGGTGGTAGCTGAGGTTCACCGCACCCTGCTTGACCCACTCGCCAAGCTGCGAGGCGTTTGCCTGCTGAAACTCACGCGACTGCGCCGAGAGGTAGTCGATGTAGACGCGAATCTCGACGGGCGCCGAGTTGACCTCCTCAGCGCTGGTGGATGCCTCAGCCTCGGCCTCGGCCTCGTCTGCCGAGAGCGCGCTGGTCGTGACCGCTTCGATCACGACGCCGTCCTGCTCCATGTTCGTGGGGGCGAGCTGCGGCGTATCGCTCGCACTCGTCCAGGCCAGGGTCACCCCGACGCCGACGACCGCGAGCACGGCAACGATGCCGACACCGATCAGCACCCGGCGCAGCACCCCCGCTCGTCGCTGCTGGGCGTGCACGAGCTGTGCTTTCTCACGCAGGGCTTCACGGTGGTCGCGCTTTGCGGGCGCGTCATCTGCAGACGCGCCACTGGTCTGGCTGGTGTCGTCAGTCGACATGAATCCTCGGTTCTCGCAGGGCCTCGGGTGGCCCGCAGCCTTGCGGCATACCCGTCGATGGTAGTGAGGCAATCTGAGAAATGCCCAGATACGGCGCCATCCACCCCTAGTGCCTTCCGCGCCTCTGCCTGTAATACTGGTCGCACGCCCACTCGTGGGACACGGGCAACGCCCGTCATCCATCACTACGGATCGTCCGGCACGTCCCTGCCGGTGAAGGAGAAGAACCCATGGCGTCCGTCACGTTTGACAACGCAACGCGTATCTATCCCGGGGGCACCCGCCCCGCGGTCGACCGCCTCAGCCTCGAGGTCGCTGATGGAGAGTTCCTGGTGCTGGTCGGCCCGTCCGGCTGCGGCAAGTCGACCTCGCTGCGCATGCTCGCGGGCCTGGAAGAGATCAACTCCGGGCACATCCGCATCGGCGACCGCGATGTCACCGATGTGCCCCCGAAAGATCGAGACATCGCGATGGTCTTCCAAAACTACGCGCTGTACCCGCACATGACGGTGGCCGAGAACATGGGCTTCGCGCTGAAGATCGCCGGTGTGCACAAGGAGGAACGTGCCGCCCGGGTGCTGGAGGCGGCACGCCTGCTCGACCTCGAGGACTACCTCGGGCGCAAGCCCA
>JAGQTK010000149.1 GCA_020439065.1 Microthrixaceae bacterium | reverse complement strand
CCCGGGTCGACGTTCAGATACGGGTCGAGCTTCTGCATCACGACGCGCAGTCCGCGAGCGGTGAGCAGGTTGCCGAGGCTGGCCGCCGTCAGGCCCTTACCCAAAGACGAAACGACACCGCCCGTCACAAAAATGTGCTTGGTGGTGTCGTTCTGGGGCCCCGCGTCTGAAGAGTTCATCACGGGCTTCGATCCTATCAGTTCGAAACGGAGGTGGGCAGTGTCTGACACTCAGGATCCCGTCATCCTTCGCGCAGCGCGAGGAGTTCGCGGGCGTGCGCGAGCGCCGCATCCGAGTCGGTCAGGCCGGAGAGCAGGCGGGCCATCTCGGCCTCGCGATCGGCGCCCTCCAGACGCCGCACGCTGCTCGCGGTGACGCTGCCGTCGTTGGTCTTCACGACCGAGAGGTGGTTGTTCGCGAACGCGGCCACCTGCGCGAGGTGGGTGACGACAATGACCTGGGATGCCTCTGCCAGCCGGGCGAGTCGTCGCCCGATCTCGATCGCCGCGGCGCCGCCGACCCCCGCATCGACCTCGTCGAACACGAACGTCGGTACCGGGTCCGTGGCCGCGATGACCACCTCGATCGCGAGCATCACCCGCGAGAGCTCTCCGCCGGAGGCGCCCTTCGACACCGAACGCGGCGGCGCCCCGACGTGCGGGCTCAGGAGGAACGCGACCTCGTCGCGGCCCTCCGTGGACGGCTCGGCCGCACGCACGTCGACGCGCAGGGTCGCGTCGGGCATCGCGAGCGAGTGCAGCTCCTCGGTCACGGCGGCGCCGAGGCGTTCGGCGGCGGCCACGCGGGCCGCGGTGAGGGTGGCTGCCGCGGCATCCACCTCGGCGGCCAGCCGTGCCGACGCATCTTCAAGCTGTGCGATCCGCTCGTCGTCGCCGTCGAGCTCGGCAAGGCGCGTGGCGCCCTCCGCCTGGAGCGCGAGCACATCGTCGAGGGTGGGACCGTGTTTGCGCGCGAGCGCGGCGAGGGCCGCGCGGCGCTCGTTCACCGCCTCCAACTCGTAGGGGCCGGCCGTGTCGAGGTCGGCGAGGTAGCTCGAGAGCTCGACGGCGATCTCGCTGACGCGAAATGCCAGCTCACTGAGCTGTTCGCCCAGCCCGGCAAGCAGCAGGTCATCACCTGGGCGCTCGAGCGCACGTCGTGCCTGCGCGAGCCGCGCGGTTGCGTCCGGCTCGTCGCTCTCCTCGCTCGAGAGCGCCTCGCGAGCCGCGGATGCTGCGACCCGCAGCTCCTCGATATTCCCCAGCCGCTCCGCGCGCGCGGCGAGCGCCGCGTCCTCCCCGTGCTCGGGGGCGAGGGCTTCGATCTCGGCCAGCGCCTCGCGCAGGTGCCGTGCCTCGGCTGCCCGCGCGTCGGCGTCGGCGCGCAGCTGTGCAGCCTCCTGCGCGCTCGCGCGCCACTGGCCGAACAGCGCCTGGTAGGCGGCGCGCGCTTCGGCGATCGGCGCCCCACCAAAGCGGTCGAGCGCGTGGCGCTGCGCGAGGGCGCTGCGCAGCCGGATCTGCTCGGACTGCCCGTGCACCACGACGAGCTGCTCGGCGATGTCGACGAGCACGCCCGCGGGGGCCTGCCGTCCGCCCACGGCGGCGCGGCTGCGACCCTCCGCGGTCAGCGTGCGCGAGATGTGCAGCTCGGCTCGATGCGCGCCCGCGCCGGGCGCCCCGATCGGGTCGAGCTCGCCGCCGGCCTCGCGCACCCGCTCGGCGACTGGGCCGTCCTCCGCGACGATCCAGGTCCCCTCGACCGCGGCCTGCGCGGCGCCTTGCCGCACCGCGCCCGAGTCGGCCCTGCTGCCCATGAGGAGCCCGAGCCCGGTGACCACCATCGTCTTGCCCGCGCCGGTCTCGCCGGTCACCGCCGTGAATCCGGGCCCGATCGGCAGGCTCGCCTCGGCGATCACCCCGAGATCCCGCAGGCGCATCTCCTCGATCATGCCGATGCGCCCTCGTCGGGCCGCGGGTGGCCACGCCACCCCTCGACGGGGAGCCGGAACTTGTTCACCAGGCGGTTGGTGAATGCGGGGGCGTGCAGGCGGGCGAGGCGCACCGGCTCGGGCGAACGCCGCACCACCACGCGGGCACCCGGGGGCAGCTCATGCGAGCGGCGCCCGTCGCACCAGAGCACACCGCGACCCGCCGTACGTTCCATGAGCTCGATCGCGACGGCGGCCTCGGGCCCGACGACGAGCGGCCTGGCGAACAGCGCGTGCGCGGCCATGGGCACGAGGGCGATCGCTTCGACGGTCGGCCAGATCACGGGGCCGCCGGCCGAGAAGTTGTAGGCGGTCGAGCCCGTGGGCGTCGCGATGATCACTCCGTCGCAGCCGAAGCTCGACAGCGGACGCTCGTCGATCTCGATGATGACCTCGAGCATGCGCTCGCGGCTGGCTTTCTCGACCGTGGCTTCGTTGAGCGCCCAGGTGCTGAAGATGACCTCGTCGTCACGCGTGGTCACGCACACGTCGAGCGTCATGCGCTCCTCCACGCGGTAGTCGCGGGCGATGACGCGATGCACCGCGTCGTCGAGGTCGTCGCGCTCGCTCTCGGCGAGGAATCCGACGTGCCCCATGTTCACGCCCAGGATCGGTGCGGACGAACCGCGCGTCACCTCCGCGGCGCGCAGGATGGTGCCATCCCCGCCGAGCACGATCGCGAGCTCTACCTGATGGATGTCGGTCTCTCGGCCGAGCACTTCCGCCAGGGCGAACCGCGCGCGGTCCGCGCCGAGCTCGTCCCACTGCCCCTCGTCCATCACCGGGATCGCCCCGGCAGTCACGAGCAGGTCGTGCACCCGCACGGCGGCATCGACCGAGTCGGGGCGACCCGTGTGCACCACAATCAGGATGCGGCGCTTCTCGGCAGTCATGTCGCACCCTTCGTCAACGCGTCAACGACGCCCAACCATTCTGTCGGATTGCGCGCGCCGGCAGCGTCCGCGTCGCGCAGGTGCACCAGATACTCCGCGTTGCCGTGCGTGCCGACGATTGGGGACGGCAAGACGCCGGCGGTGCCAAGACCTGCGTCCCACGCCGCCCAGAGCACGCCGGCGACGGCGTCGGCACGCAGATCATCGTTCGTGACGAGCCCGCCCTTGACCGCAGTGCGGCCCACCTCGAATTGCGGCTTGACCAGCAGCACGATATCGGCGCCCGGGGCGGCGACAGTCTTCACCGCAGGCAACACGAGCCCCAGCGAGATGAACGAGAGATCGCCGGTGACCACGCTCGGCGGGTGCGCGATGCCGCTGACCTCCGCAAGCGTCGCGGGCGTCATGTACCGCACGTTGTATCCCTCGACGGCGATCACCTGTGCGTCGGCGCGGATCGCGGCATCGAGCTGATCGTGGCCCACATCCACGGCGATCACCGGCTCGGCACCGCGCTCGCGCAGCACCTGGGTGAACCCGCCGGTCGACGCGCCCATATCGAGGGCGAGGCGCCCGGCGACGTCGACCCGGAAGCCGTCGAGGGCCGCGATGAGCTTGTGCGCCGAGCGCGCCACGTAGTGGTCGGGATCCTGCACGGAGAGGTCGGCATCGGACGCGACCCGTTGCGCCGGCTTCACCGCGCGGATGCCGTCGACCCGCACCCGGCCCTCGGCGACGGCCTGCGCCGCCTGGGCCCGCGACCGCGCGCCGCACCGCGCCGCACCAGCGCCCGAGCATGGGATCGAACGCGATCGCCAGCTCGGGGTAGCGGATCAGCGCGGTGGCGTGGCCGCCGAACGTGATCGCGATCTGCCCCGGCCCCGGCCGCGGCACCGGCGCGAACGACGCCCGCGCCGGCGGCCGCAGCCAGCGGCCCAGCCAGTGCAGCAGCAGGCTCCGGTAGCGACGGACCCGGACCCGCCGGTGGAGCCGGTCGAGCTCGTCACGCCGCTGGAGCGCCAGCGACTCGGTCGGCCCGGTCATGGGGCGACTGTGCCGGGCCCGGCGCCAGGGGGGCAAGATTTCGACGGCGGGGCCGGCCGGGGCGCCTTGAATCCGGGCCGCGCCGCCCGTACCGTGGCGCTTCCGTGACGCTGTCGAGCCTGCTCCGCACCGTGCGCCGCCCTGCCCTGGCCCCGCTGTGGGCCCTGCTGCTGGGCCTGCTGGTCGTGGTGCCGTTCCTGGGCTCGCCCGGGCTGTGGGAGCCCCAGGAGATGAAGGTCGCGGACGACGCGCTGGCGCGCGCCGACCAGGCCAAGGGCACCACGCCGCCGGTCAAGAAGCCGCCGCCCAACGCCGGCTGCCCCAAGGAGGCGCGCGGCGACGACGGCCCGCGCACCCTGACCCCGCGCCTGGCGGCGTGGGGCGCGTCGACCTTCGGCTCGGCCGAGGGCGACATGCGGCTGCCGGTGGCGGCGATGGGCGTCCTGTGCCTGCTCGCCATCTTCGGCCTGGGCAGCCGCCTCGCCGGCCCGCGCGCCGGGCTGATCGCGGCCGCGATCGGCGCGTCGTTCCCGCTGCTGGTGCTGCAGAGCCGGCAGCTGACCTCCGACATCGGCACCGCGGCCGGCGCGTCGCTGCTGGTCTACGGCCTGGTCGCGGCGTCGCGGCCGGCGAAGTGGCCGTGGGCGATCCCGGACCTGCTGCTGTCGGCGATCGCGGTCGCGCTCGGCGGCCTGCTCGCGTTCTGGGGCGGCGGCGCGTTCCTCGGATTGCTGCCGGCGCTGGCCGCGGTCGGCATGGCCGCCAGCGGCGTGGTCGCGCTGGGCGCGCTGGCCCGCCTGGTCGGCCAGGTGCCGCTGCACCTGCTGGCCCGCA
>JAGQTK010000148.1 GCA_020439065.1 Microthrixaceae bacterium | reverse complement strand
GTGATCTGGAACTGGATCGCCTGACGCGCAACGCGCGGCGCGGCGGACGCGTCATCGACCTGCAGCCGCGCGAGTACCAGCTGCTCGAATACCTGATGCTGCACGCCGGGCAGGTGGTCACGCGCACCATGCTGCTGGAAGGGGTCTGGGACTATCACTTCGATCCGCAGACCAACGTGATCGACGTCCACATCAGCCGCCTGCGCGCCAAGATAGACAAGGGTGCGGAACGGCCGCTGCTGCACACCGTGCGCGGCGCCGGCTACATGATCAAGTCGGCATGATGACGGATGCGGCCGAGGGCGTGGCATCCTCCCCACTTCCCGCGCACGCGGCACCGCGCGCACCACACGCCCCGCGCTGGACGCTGCAGCGGCGCCTGATCGTCACCGTCGCGGGCCTCGTCTCGGCGCTGTTCGTGCTCGTCGCCCTCACCAGCGCGGCGACGCTCGGACGCGTGCTCGAGCAGCGCCTCGACACCCAGCTGTGGGCAGCCACGCAGCGCGTGAACGCGCAGCTGGCGAGCGGCGGCGTCGCGCTGCGTGGCCCCGACCCGATCGCGATCCTCTCCTCTGGCGCCCAGCCCAGCGGCCTGATGATCGGCGTCTACTCCACCGGCGCAACCTCGGGCGCCTGGATCAGCGCCGACGGTGTCGTCCGCGCCCTCGACAGCGCGCAGCTGCACACCCTCGCCGGGGCGCTCAGCGGCGCCCCCGCCGACACGGTCGACCTCGGCCGCGCGCTCGGCTCGTACCGCGTGACCGCGACCAGCACACCCACCTCCGTCGTGGTCGTCGGGCTCCCGCGCTCGGAGGTGCAGCAGACGATCGGCGAGCTGCTCCTCACGATCGGGCTCGTCACCGCGGGCGGCCTGCTGCTGCTCGCCGCCGCGACCGCGCTGGTCGTGCGCCTCGGGCTGCGTCCGCTGCGATCCGTGGCCGAGACCGCCGTGCGGGTCTCACGTCAGCCCCTCGCCTCCGGCGCCGTGTCGATCACCGAGCGGGTGCCCACCGCCGAGGCCGACCCGCGCACCGAGATCGGACAGGTGGGTGCGGCCCTGAACACCCTGCTCGATCACGTCGACACCGCACTCGATGCGCGTCACCACAGCGAAGAGCGGATGCGCCGGTTCATCGCCGACGCAAGCCACGAGCTTCGCACCCCGCTGTCGTCGATCCGTGGTTATGCCGAGCTCACGCTCCGCGATCCGCAGCTCGGCGAGCCGGCCACCACCTCGCTCGAGCGCATCCAGGCGCAGGCGCTGCGCATGACCACGCTCGTCGAGGATCTGCTGCTGCTGGCTCGGCTCGACGAAGGGCAGGAGCTCGTCTACGACACCGTCGACCTCTCGCGCCTCGCCGTCGAGGCGGTCAGCGACGCGCACGCCGCGTACCGCGAACACGACTTCGCCCTCGAGGTGCCGAGCGACCCCGTCATCGTCACCGGCGACCCCGCGCGGCTCGCACAGGTCTTCGCCAACCTGCTCGCGAACGCCGGGTCGCATACCCCGGCCGGCACGCGCGTGACCGTCACCGTGCGACCAGACGGCGACGAAGCGCTGCTGCGGGTGTGCGACAGCGGACCGGGCATCGACCCGGCGCTGCGCCCGGAGCTGTTCGCGCGATTCGCGCGCGGTGAGCGCTCCCGCTCTCGCGGCACGGGTGGCTCGGGGCTCGGGCTTTCCATCGTCCGTGCGATCGTCGAGGCACACCGCGGCACGATCACCGTGCAGGGCGAGCCGGGCCGCACCGCGTTCTCCGTGCGCTTTCCCCTCGCGGCGTCGCCCTCGGCGAGCGAGGCGAACTAGTCCTCGGCGCCCGCCAGCGCGCTCTGCCGGGGTGACGGCGGTGGCACGGCAGCGGCAGTGGCCGTGGCGGTGGCCGTGGCCGTGGCCGTGGCATCACGCGTATCGGCAAGCTCGATCGCCGAGCGGGGGCCGTCGTCAACCTGCAATCCGAACCGGTGCCCCGCCCGGCGGGTGACCCGCCCCGTGGCAAAGAGCCAGATGACCGCGATGAAGAACACGAGCAGCGCCATGCCGGCACCGGCGAGAATCGCGGCCCGCGGCCCCCAATGCGCCGTCACGAAGCCGATGAGGGGTGCGCCAGCCGCCGTGCCTCCCATGCTCACGGCCATGTACAGCGCCAGCACCCGGCCGCGAAGCTCGGGCGCGCTCGTGGTCTGCACCACGCCGTTCGCGGTCGCGAGGATCGTCACGACGGCGAACCCCGTGAACACCAGGGTTGCCGCGTACAGCCAGTACGAGGGCATCACCGCCGACACGCTCGCCGCCAGCGCATACAGCGCAGCACCCCACATCACCACACGGATCCGGGCCTGGGGTCGACGTGCCGTCAGGAGCGCACCGGTCAGCGAGCCGACCGCGAGGAACGTGTTCAGCAGGCCGAAGCCGTCGGCGCCCTTGCCGAATTCCAGGGCCATGGTCGATGCGATGGTGGGGAAGTTCATCGCGACCCCGCCAACGACGAACACGAGCAGGAAGACGATGATCAGATCCGCTCGCCCAGAGACGTAGCGGAAACCGTCGGCGAGCCCCGTCGCCCGCCCGATGGATGTGCGCGGATTGAGCTCGCGCACCCGAATCATCAGCAGCAGCGCAATCAGCACCAAGAATGTCGCTGCGTTGATCAGGAAGACCCACCCGGTTCCCACCGCGACGATGAGCACGCCCGCCAGCGCGGGGCCAACCAGGCGCGCGACGTTGAACGATGCCGCGTTCAACGCCACCGCATTCGACATGTTCTGGTATGCCACGAGGTCGGCGACGAAGGTCTGGCGCGCCGGGTTGTCGAACGCGGTCAGCACGCCGAGGGCCGCAGCCAGCACGTACATCCACAGCAGGGTCATCACCCCGGCGAGCAACATGAGCCCCACGGCCGTGGCGAGCAGGGCGAGCAGAATCTGGGTGAGCAGCAGCAGCTTGCGGCGGTCGAACCGGTCGGCCACCCAGCCGGTGACCGGCACCAGCAGCAGCTGCGGCGAGAACTGCAGCATCATGGTGATCCCGACGGCCGACGCATCGTTGTCGGTGAGCTCGGTCAGCACCACCCAGCTCTGTGCTGTGGCCTGCATCCACATGCCGGCGCCGGAGACCAGCGCGCCGATGAACCAGAGGCGGTAGTTGTATGAGCCGAGAGAGCGAAACGTGGCGCTCATCGGCGGCTCGCCCGCATCGGGCTCACGGTACGGAAGCACACGCGCGCACCGCCGGAGATGACGGCGGGGGCGAAGGATTTATGGCGAGGAGCAGCGGTGCGTCTCATGAACTGCGAGTGTATGTCATTAGTTTGGCTAAGCAAAATTGCGGCGGTGCGCGAGGAGGCGCCCGCGGCACCGTCCGCCGGACATATTGGCGTCATCTTTGCCGCGGCGATCCAGAACTCCCATACGCTTCAAGCATCCCCGGCACCCCGGGAGCGCACGCTCCCGCACGCCGAGGAAACTTTGCGAACACAACACCAGCCTGCGCTCGCCGGCATGCGGCGCGTGGGAAGAGAGGTCAACAATGTCGTTGATATACACCCCTGAGGAGGAAGCATTCCGCGCGGAAGTGCGGACCTTCCTGCAGAACGAATACCCAGAAGAGGTGAAGGAGGTCATCCGCGCGGGCAAGCGTCCCAACCGTGAGCAGATGATCGCCGGCCAGAAGGCGCTCGCGAAGGGCGGCTACGCTGCCCCGAAGTGGCCCGTCGAGTGGGGCGGCAAGGACTGGACGCCCATGCAGTCCTACATCTTCGCGGACGAGGTGCTCGAGAACGACATCGCGCCGACCAACGGCTTCGGTATCGGCCTGCTGGCTCCCGTCCTCACCGAGTTCGGCACGCAGGAGCAGAAGGAGCGCTTCCTTCCCGCGATCTACAACGCCGACCAGTACTGGTGCCAGGGCTTCTCCGAGCCCGAGGCCGGCTCTGACCTCGCCTCGCTGCGCACGCGCGCCGTGCGTGACGGTGACAACTACATCGTCAACGGCCAGAAGATGTGGACCACCGAGGCGCACCACGCCGACTGGATCTTCATGCTGGTCCGCACCGACCCGAACGCGCCCAAGCGCCAGATGGGCATCTCGTTCCTGCTCATCGACATGAAGGCGCCCGGCATCAGCGTGCGCCCTCGCCCGCCTGCTCGACGGCAGCTACGAGACCGACGCCAACAAGGCCCGCCACCGCGAGCAGGCGGCCCACATCGAGCGGGCGCTGCTGGACGCCGGCGTGATCGAGGAGCTCGACGAGCCCGACGACAAGGGTCGCACCGTCCGCGTCACCATCGACCTCCAGGCCGAGTTCGCCCTCAACCAGCCGCTGTCGCCGTTCGCCCTGGCCGCGCTCGACCTGCTGGACCCCGAGTCGCCCGCCCACGCCCTCGACGTCGTGTCGATCGTGGAGTCGGTGCTCGACGACCCCCGACCGGTCATCGCCGCCCAGGTGTCGAAGGCGAAGGGCGAGGCGGTGGCCCAGATGAAGGCGGCCGGCCTCGAGTACGAGGAGCGGATGGCCGAGCTCGAGAAGGTCACCCACCCCCAGCCGCTGGCCGAGCTGCTGTGGCCGATGTTCGACGTGTACCGCGAGAGCCACCCGTGGGTGGCCGAGCACCCGCTGCGGCCCAAGTCGGTGGCGCGCGACCTCTACGAGCGGGCCATGGACTTCGGCGAGTACGTGCGGTTCTACGAGCTCGCCCGCGCCGAGGGCACGGTGCTGCGGTACCTCACCGACGCCTACAAGACGCTCCTGCGCACCGTGCCCATGGACGCCAAGACCGACGAGCTGTGGGAC
>JAGQTK010000147.1 GCA_020439065.1 Microthrixaceae bacterium | reverse complement strand
AACAACGGTCGAGGTCAGTACAACTAGCCGCCGAGCGCGCCCAGCCAGGCCTTGCGCGCGGCGAGTGCTTCTTCGAGCTTCGCCGCCTCGGATGCATTGCCGGCGGCCTTCGCCGCTGCGATCTCTTCCTCAAGCTTGGTGATGGCGTCCTCAAGCTGCTGGGTCATGTCGTTGGCGCGGGCCTTCGTGCGCGGGTCGTTGGCCTTCCAATCGGCGTCCTCGCGCGTGCGCAGCGCCGCCTCGACGCGGCGGATGCCGTCCTCCAGCGGGCGCTCCTGCTCGCGGCCGAAGATGCGGCCGATCTCATCCCACTCGCGCTGGATCTGTGTGAGCAGTGCGCGGGCCTTGCCGAGGTCGGCCTCCTCGGCGACGGCCTGAGCGCGCTCGAGGAGTTCCTTCTTCGCCGCGATCTTCGGCAGCGACTCCGCCGCTTCGGTCGCGTCGCGCTCGGCGCGGGCGCCATACAGCGCGTCGCCGGCGGCCTTGAAGCGTGCCCAGAGGCTGTCATCCACGCGCTTGCCGGCGCGGCCGGATGCCTTCCACTCGTCGAGCAGATTGCGGTATGCGGGAATGCCGTCTTCACCCTTGGGGGCGAGCGCCTCGGCGCGCTCAACGAGCCGCGTCTTCGCGTCACGGGCCGCGCGGTGCGCGTCGTCGAGTTCTGCGAAGTACTCGCGGCGGTGGCGCTCGATGGTCGTGCGGGCGTTGCGGAAGCGCTTCCACAGTGCCTGCGCCTCGTTCTTCGGCAGGCGCGGGCCGTTCTGCTGGTGGTCCTGCCACTGTGCGAACGCGTGGTTCAGCTGCTGCGTGGTGGTCTTCCACTGCGTCTTCTGCGGGTCTTGTGCCGCGAGCGCCTCAACGGTCTCGACGATTGCTTCGCGCTCGCGCGCTGCCTCGACGACCGCCTCGCGAGACGCCGCAGCCTCCTGCGCGCTCGCGTCCTTCAGCGTGTCGGCCAGGGCTTCAAGACGGCGATCCAGCTTGGCCAGATCGCCGACGGCGGCGGCACCGACCACATCGCCGCGCAGCTGGCGCACCGCGTGGGTGAGCTCCGAGGCCGTCGCGCCGCCACGCTTCGAGCGCTGCTCGAGCAGCGTGACCTTGTCGGCGAGGTCGGTGAACTTGCGCTCGAAGTAGGCGAGCGCCTCCTCGGCGGTCGCATCGGGGTACTGCCCGACCTCGCGCCACTGCGCGTCTTCGCGGACGAAAACGGTGCCGTCTTCGTCGACTCGGCCCCAGGGCTGGACGGTCTCGTTCGGCTCAGTGTGGGAAGACACGTGATTTCACCTCGCTGCGGCCAGGGCCGCACTCTTGTCGCTCGCGCGGCCACAGCCGCACGAGTGTCGCTCAGTCGCTCAGTCACGCACCCACGGCAAGTGCCGCGATTCGTGAGCCAAGGCGCACAGGCGTGCGCGTGACCGCCCCTAGCCTAATACGACGGCCCGCGGCGCGCCGTGCGAGATGACGGAGTGGGCCGGGTCACCCGCGGGCCGAGCGGGCCGGGGGACTACTCGGTCGGTTCCTCAGATGGTTCCTCGGCCGGGCCTTCGGTTGGCTCCCCGGCCGGACCTTCGGTCGTTCCATCGCCCGGGTCCTCGGGCGTCGGAGCGGGGGTTGTCGCAGAGGGGCTCGGGGTCGGCTCGGGGGCGCCCGGGCCGTTTGTGTAGTACACGAACTGTCCGGCGACGGCGAGCACGACGATCACCGCGCCAACGATGCTGGCGACGACGTTGTCACGCGTGCGCCGCCGGGCCCGATCCTCGTGCATCTGGGCGCGCGCCTGGTAGATGCGCGTGCGCTCTCGCGCCTCCCGTGCCACCTTGTCTTTGCTCCGCGCTGCCACGGCATCCTCCCGACATCCTCAGGCCGATTCGACGCCGCACTCGGCGAGGAATCGCTGAAACTCTACGCATCCTGCCCCCGGACCGACAAACCATGCGCTGCGCAGCGCTGGTGCGGCGTGCCGGCGTGCTGTGCCAGTGTGGCGTGCGGCGGCGAGCGGGCGCGCGTTGGCGGTTAGCCTTGGGGCATGGTCAATCCAACAGCCGCCCAGGCGCTGTTTCAGGGCGCCACTCCGCTGGCGGTGCGGATGCGGCCGGTCTCGATCGACGAAATCGCCGGGCAGCAGCACCTGCTGCGCCCGGGTTCGCCGCTGGTCGCGCTCGCCGATCCAGAGCGCGCGACGCAGGGCGCGGTATCGGTGATCCTGTGGGGTCCGCCCGGAACGGGCAAGACCACCATCGCGCAGGCGATCGCGCGCTCCTCGGGGCGGCGATTCGTCGAGCTCTCGGCGGTCACGGCCGGGGTGAAGGACGTGCGCGAGGTCATGCAGTCCGCGCTCACCCAGCGCGATATGTATGGGCAATCGACCATCCTGTTCCTCGACGAGATCCACCGCTTCACGAAGGCGCAGCAGGATGCGCTGCTGCCCGGCGTCGAGAACGGCTGGGTGATTCTGATCGCCGCGACCACCGAGAACCCCTCGTTCTCGGTGATTTCACCGCTGCTCTCGCGCTCCCTGCTGCTCACCCTCACGCCGCTCAACGATGCCCAGCTGGGTGCGCTGCTTGATCGCGCCGTCGCCGATCCGCGCGGCCTGAACGGTGAGGTGGAGCTGTCGGCGGAGGCACGCGCAGCGCTCGTTCGACTGGCTTCCGGCGACGCGCGCCGCGCACTCACGGCCCTGGAGGCATCCGCCGCGATGGCGCTCGGTCTCGCCGCGGAGGCCGCTGGCCCGGGCGCCGCTGGCCCCGAAGCCGCCGACGCCGGGGAGGACGAGGCGCCCGATGGTGCCGGGGATCCGTTCGCGGCCGTCGTCACGCCGGAGCTCGTGGGGCAGGCCGTGGACCGGGCGCTGCTGCGCTACGACCGCCAGGGCGACGAGCACTACGACGTGATCAGCGCGTTCATCAAGTCGATTCGCGGCTCTGATGTGGATGCCGCGGTGCACTACCTCGCCCGTATGATCGAGGCGGGCGAAGATCCGCGCTTCATCGCGCGCCGCCTCGTGATCAGTGCCGCCGAAGACATCGGGATGGCGGATCCGCAGGCGCTCGGGATCGCCACAGCGGCTGCCGACGCCGTCGCGTTCATCGGAATGCCCGAGGGGCGAATCCCACTCGCCGAGGCGACCATCTACCTCGCCAGCGCGGCCAAGTCGAACGCCGCGTACGTGGCCATCGACGCGGCGATCGCGGATGTACGCGCGGGGCGCATCGGCACGGTGCCGCTGCACCTTCGCGATGCGCACTACGCCGGCGCGAAGCGGCTCGGCCACGGGGCGGGCTACAAATACCCGCACGACGCCGACATCGGGATCGTGCCCCAGCAGTACATCCCCGACGCGCTGCGCGGCAAGCGCTACTACGAGCCCACGTCGCACGGGCACGAGCGCGACATCCAGGCCCGCCTCGAGAAGATCCGACGCATCCTCGCGCCCGGCGCCGATGCGGGCCCTTCGACGTGATACGATTTCCTCTGCCCAAGGCTCGATTTCTGCGCGCGGCTGCAACGAATTCGAAGGCTGAGAGGCGCCACCTGTAGCCGGTGACGTTTCGCAGGGCACATCCCTCTGATTTCTCCGGTGCAGTTCTGCGCGCCCATGCGTGGTCGTGAGCGGCCGGTATCCACATTGATCAAGAGTTAGGAAATCGTGTCTACGAAGTCACGCACCCGTAGCCAGACCCGCCTTTCGCGGTCGCTGGGCATCGCCCTCACCCCGAAGGCTGCAAAGTACCTCGAGAAGCGCCCCTACGCGCCCGGCGAGCACGGCCGCACCAAGCGCAAGCAGGACAGCGACTACGCCGTTCGTCTGCGCGAGAAGCAGCGTCTGCGCGCCCAGTACGGCATCCGCGAGAAGCAGATGCGCAACACCTTCGACGAGGCTCGTCGTCAGGATGGCCTGACCGGTGAGAACCTGGTCGAGCTGCTCGAGCAGCGCCTCGACGCCCTCGTGCTGCGTGCCGGCTTCGCCCGCACCACGGCACAGGCTCGTCAGCTGGTCGTGCACCGCCACATCATGGTTGACGGCCAGCTCGTCGACCGCCCGTCGTTCCGCGTGAAGCCGGGTCAGCTCATCCACGTCAAGGCACGCAGCGAGAGCACCGAGCCTTTCCAGGTCGCCGCCGCCGGTGGCCACAGCGACGTGCTCCCGGCCACGCCGGCCTACCTCGATGTCGAGCTCGACAAGCTGCAGGCGCGCCTCGTGCGTCGCCCGAAGCGCGCCGAGGTGCCGGTCACGTGTGACGTGCAGCTCGTCGTCGAGTACTACGCAGCCCGCTAAGCCACACTCAGCGCAGCGATCGCGTCAAGGGCGCCGGATCTTCGGATCCGGCGCCCTTTCGCGTGTCGCCAGGCGCACATCTCTCGCCGCGTATGCCGCGGGGGGTGCGGGGCGCACAGTACGATGGAGGGGATGCCGCGATCTTCGCGGCGCGATGTGTGAGGAGCCTGCAATGAAGGGTCTCGTGTGGTTTGTCGCCGGCATTGCCGGCGGCTTCATGGTCGCGCATTTCGCGAACAAGACGGCGCGCGGCCAGCAGCTGTTTGCAGAGCTGGATGCGCGAATCGGCGAATTCTCCGAGCTCGTCTCGACCGCATATCGCGAGCAGGAGGCGAAGTTCGCCGATACTCCCGAGGAAAAAACACCGTAAATGAAGACCGCTGAGATCAGCCGCCGATTCCTTGATTACTTCGAGCAGCGCGGCCACACCATCGTGCCGTCGGCCTCGCTCGTATCAGACGACCCCACCCTGCTGTTCACCGTCGCAGGGATGGTGCCGTTCATCCCGTACCTCA
>JAGQTK010000146.1 GCA_020439065.1 Microthrixaceae bacterium | reverse complement strand
AGAGCTCTGAGAGCACTTCGTGAAGGGTTCGCTCGACCGCCCGACGTTTGTCATGGACTTCCCGATCGACACGAGCCCGCTCGTACGCGAGCACCGCACGAAGCCCGGCGTCGTGGAGAAGTGGGACCTGTACGTGCGCGGCTTTGAGCTCGCGACCGCGTACTCGGAGCTGGTCGACCCGGTGATCCAGCGCGAGCGCTTCGTCGAGCAGGCCAAGCTCGCCGCGCGCGGTGACGCCGAGGCGATGCGGGTCGACGAGGAGTTCCTCCGCGCGCTCGAGCACGGCATGCCGCCCTCGGGCGGCATGGGCATGGGCATCGACCGTCTGCTGATGGCCATCACCGGGCTCGGCATTCGCGAGACGATTCTCTTCCCGCTGGTCAAGTAGCGCGGCAGACCCGTCTCGGCTCACTCTCCGAGCCCGTGTGTTCGGAGGGTGTCGGCTCGGCCGAACGCCCACTCGGGCAGATGGCCGCTGCGCACCATCGTCGAGACGATCTCGGCCAGCCCGTACTCGGGGTCGATCTCGTGCGCGAGTGCGAGGTAGCCCGAGGCGTGGGTGGAGCGGCCGAGCGCCCAGCTCAGCCAAGCCGCCACGGTCAGCGGTGCGCAGCGCCACGGTGCCGGCGCGAGCGCCGAGAGGTGCCGCATCAGCGCGAGCGCGGCCCGCACCCGATGCAGATCCGGGCTCGGGCCCTCGCCGACCATGTGCGTTGCCAGGTGCGCCGGGAACGCCTCCCCGTCCTGCCACAGCACCTGGGCCTCGAGCAGTTCGACGCCCTTGGTGAGGGTGAACGACCATTGGCTGAGCGCAACGTCGCGCAGCGGCGGCCGCGACAGGCACAGCAGCAGCGCGGCGGCGGTCGCAGTGTCGAGTGCGTCGGGTGCGGTGTCGAGTGCCCGCTCGAACAGTCCGGGGATGTCGCAGAGCGCGCCGAGCGCACGCGCCGCCGCGCGCGCCTGGGGCGGGTCGGTCATCACGGCCGCCGCGGTGGCCTGGGCGAACGCGCGGAACAGCCCGGGATCGTCGTCACGCGACCCTTCGTCGTCGCACCGGCCCTCGGGCCCGGCATCGCCATGGGTATCGTCACCGGCTTCGCCGGAGGGTGCGCTCGCACCGGCGTCCAGGCCATCGAGCAGCCGCTGCAGATCGTCCAGCGCGAGGGCCACTCGTTCGCGCTCGCCCGGGTCGACCTCCGGGAGCTCCGCGCCGCTGTGCTGATCGCCCCGTGCCGGGCCGAGGCGGGGCGGCAGGCCGGCGCGGGTGGCTGCGGCATCCAATGCCGACAGCGGATGGGTGAGTTGGGGCTCGAGATACGAGGCCCAGCCGTCGACGGCCACGCACAGCGCGTCGCGCACGGTCAGTCCGCACGCATCGGCACAGCGGCGCACCGCATCGATGAGCTCGGCGTGCGCGATGCGCGCGCGGCCGCCGACGGCACCTCGGCGGCGCTCGCCGGTGTCTGCGGAAAGCGGGGCTCCGGGAAGCGGAGTGTCGGCGCGCAGCGGCCCGTCGGTGTACACCACCGGCGCCACCCCGTCGGCATCGGGGAGGCGGCACACCATGCCGATGAAGGTGGCAGCGGCGCTCGCGAGGCTCTGCGCGTCGGCATCGCCGGGTGGCAGATCGACGCGGAGCACGCCCAGCGTGCGGCTGCCTCGGAAGGCGACGAGCGCGATGCTGCGGGTGGGGGTGTAGCCGGTGAGGGCGGGGATGAGGGTGAGGAATTCGGCGGCGCTGTGGGCCTTGATGACGGTGTGCATGCCCACAGCGTCGGCGCGTGGCCGCCGCGCGCGCGATGGGGCGCGGCCACTGTGGAGCGGGGTATACCGGCGTGGCGCTGTGCAGGGGAACTGCCGGGTACGATAGGGGCATGGACAACTACTGGGTTGCGGTGGTGTGGTCGCTCTTGCCGACGACAGTGGTGAGCATCGTCTTCTTCTACGTGGTTCGCAGCGTCATCCGCATGGATCGCACGGAGCGTCGCAGCTACGCGAAGATCGAGGCGCAGGAGCGCGCGCGCCGCGGCATGCCGGCCCGCCCCGAGTCCGCCGCCGCGGCCGAGACGCCCGCCGCGCGCTGAACGTTCCTCCCGCCGGATAGGGTGAGGGCTAGCCGAACGACGGCGCGCTGACCGGAGGACCCTGCGTGGACATCACGATCGACCTCAGCTGGTGGGCGCTCTTCGTCGTTCTCGTGGACATCGTCATCCGCGTCATCGCGATCATCGTGGTGCCGCGCAATCGCAAGCCGACCTCCGCCATGGCTTGGCTGCTCGCGATCTATTTCATCCCCTTCTTCGGGGTGTTCCTCTTTCTCCTGATCGGCAACCCGCGCCTGCCACGCAAGCGTCGCCGCAAGCAGCAGCGCATCAACGACTACATCCGCACGGCGAGCGCAAACCTCAAGTTCGGCACCCTCCGCCCAGATGCGCCGGTCTGGTTCGACTCCATGGTCGCGCTCAACACGAGACTCGGCGCCATGCCGCTCGCCGGCGACAACGGCGCGCATCTGATCGCCGACTATCAGGAGAGCCTCGACACGATGGCCGACGCCATCCGCGGGGCCAAGCGCTACGTGCACGTCGAGTTCTATATTCTCTCGGCGGATGCCGCGACCGAGAACTTCTTCTCGGCGATGGAGGAGGCGCGCGCCCGTGGCGTCACCGTGCGCGTGCTGATGGATCACTGGGCCAACCGCGGCAAGCCGGGCTACAAGCAGACGCAGCGCCGTCTGACGGCGATGGGCGCGGAGTGGCACCTGATGCTGCCCGTGCAGCCGCTTCGCGGCAAGTATCAGCGGCCCGATCTGCGCAACCACCGCAAGCTGCTCGTCGTCGACAACCGCGTCGCCTTCGTCGGCTCGCAGAACGTGATCGATTCCAGCTACAACCTCAAGAAGAACATCCGTCGCGGCCTGCACTGGGTCGACCTCATGGTGCGCCTCGACGGACCCATCGTCGCCAGTGTGAACGCGATCTTCCTCGCCGATTGGTACAGCGAGACCGACGAGGTGCTCGATGAGGGCACGCAGATCAACCTGGACGATGTCGTCTCGGGCTCCGGCGATCTCGACTGCCAGATCGTGCCGTCGGGCCCCGGCTTCGACGCTGAGAACAACCTCCGCCTGTTTCTCGGGCTGCTCTACTACGCGCAACGCAACATCAGCGTCGTCAGCCCCTATTTCGTGCCGGATGAAGCGTTGCTTTATGCCCTCACGACGGCGCGGCTGCGCGGCGTCGACGTTGAGCTGTTCGTCTCGGAGGAGGGAGACCAGGCCGTCGTCTACCACGCGCAGCGCAGCTACTACGAGGTGCTGCTGAAGGCGGGCGTGCGCATCTGGATGTACCGCAAGCCCTACATCTTGCACACCAAGTGCTTCACGATCGACGACGAGGTCGCGGTGCTCGGCTCGAGCAACATGGACATGCGCTCCTTCGGCCTGAACATGGAAGTTTCGCTGATGGTGCGGGGTGAGGAGTTCGTGCAGGAGATGCAGGACGTCGCCGATATGTACCGCTCGCTCAGCCGCGAGCTCACCCTCGAGGAATGGCAGCAGCAGCCCCTGCGCTCCACCGTGCTTGACAACCTCGCTCGGCTCACGTCCGCGCTGCAGTAGTCGCACGAGGCGGCCCGCGCCAGGCCGGGCGGCGGCGCGCTCGCCGCCGTCGGCGACGGGGTTTGTTACCGGACCGTCACCCACCCTCGGCAAATTCCGCGGGTGGAATGTACCAAGATTGAGTCATGCGTAAATTCAAGGCAGCCCTCGTTGCGAGCGCCCTGCTGGGCCTCACTGTCGCTCTCGGCGCGTGCGCCAGCGATCCCGTCGAGCCCGATGTCGAGACCTCGCAGTCGCCCGACGCCGGCGTCGACGCCCCCCAGGCGCACGCCGCGTGGCTCGACGAAGGTCGGCTCATCGGCCTCGTCACCTACGGCAGCTCCACCTGCGTCCCGGTCGCCGAGGTGGCCGTGGTCGAGGAGGACGTGCTCACCGTGATCTTCGCCGAGGAGGCGGAGGGCGCGGTCTGCACTCGCGACATGGTTCCCCGCGTCACCGTGATCGGTGTGCCCGAAGACACCGATGTGCTGAGCGACCTGAACATCGTCGTCGCTGAGACCGACCTCACCGCGCAGCTGAGTGCGCTCGCCGAGGCTCCCGCCAGCGCGATGACCGACTTCGAGCCGAGCGCCGGCTGGTACAACGACGAGGGCGGCTTCGTGCTGCTGACCTGGGGCAGCTCGACCTGCGTGCCCCAGATCGAGTCGGTGGAGGCGACCGGCGACGCCGACGTCGCCGTCGTGTTCGCGGCACTGCCCGCAGACCAGCCCTGCACCCTCGACATGGCGCCCCGCGCCACCGCCGTGCAGGTTGACGGGCTTGCGAACCAGGTCGATGTCACGCTCCTGCTCTCGGGCGCCGAGATCACCGGCACGACGGTCATCATGGCCAACTAACCTGCATCCCGGTACACACCACCGAGTGAGGGGCTTCGCGAATCTTCGCGGAGCCCCTCACTCGCGTCGGTGCGAGGGCGTGCGGCCGGCCGCTTCGCGCCAGCGGGGCCGCCTGGATGGATATGCCTAGGGCGAACACGGGCATACGACCCGCACCCGCTGGTTACCCTCTTTACAAGGCAACCGCCGCATGCCTGAAGGAGTGACAATGTTCGAGAGATTTACAGACCGCGCCCGCCGTGTCGTTGTGCTCGCCCAAGAAGAGGCGAAGATGCTCAACCACAACTACATCGGCACCGAGCACATCCTGCTCGGGCTCATCCACGAGGGTGAGGGCGTTGCTGCGAAGGCGCTCGAATT
>JAGQTK010000145.1 GCA_020439065.1 Microthrixaceae bacterium | reverse complement strand
GGCGAGGCTCGTTCAGCAAAACCCAGGGATCACCCAGCGAATTCGAAGATGACCTCGACCTCGACCGGGCTGTCGAGCGGGAGCACGGCGACGCCGACCGCGGAACGCGCGTGCGCGCCCGCCTCGCCGAAGACCGCTCCGAGCAGTTCGGAGGCGCCATTGATCACGCCGGGGATCGCGGTGAACGACGGCTCGGCCGCGACGAATCCGGTGACCTTGAGCACCCCCGTGAGCTTGTCGATGCCGCCGATGGCTGCGCCTGCCGCGGCGATGGCGTTGATCGCGCACTGCCGCGCGTAGTCCTTGGCATCGGCCGCCGGCACGAGCCCGTGATCATCGCCCACCTTGCCCGTCGCGGGCAGGCTGCCGGCGACCATGGGCAGCTGCCCGGACGTGTAGACCAGCGAACCACTGGTCTTGGCCGGGACGTAGGCGGCGAGTGGGGCGACGAGCGCCGGCACGTCGATGCCCAGCGCCTCGAGGCGCTGCGTGACGGTTGTTTCCATGTTCATGCTCCCTCTCCCGCAAACTGCTTGGCCGCCTCGGCCGCTGCCGCCAGGCCGGCATTGGATGCCGCGTCGCCCGCGCCGACCGGGCGCTTGAGGTACGCGACGAGCCCGCCCTCGGGCCCGGTGACGACCTGCACGAGCTCCCAGCCCTGCTTGCCCCAGTTGTTCAGGATGGCCGCGGTGTTGTGAATCAGCAGCGGCGTGGTCAGGTACTCCCACGTGGTCATGACGGACTCCTTTGTGCGTGCGATGGATGCGGCGCGAGGGCACTGCGACGTGAAATTGAGGCATCCATCACAGCGTTCGCTCAGGACTCCACGCGGCTCTGTGACCTACGATCGATCTTATGCCCGAACCCAAATCCACCGCTAAGGGCGTGCTCGGAGGCCTCGCCGGCATCGTCGGCTTGAGTGTTGTCGCCGGCATGCTGGTGACCGCCACCGTGACGCCGGCCATCGCTGTCTCCAGCGCCGCAGCGTCGAGCGCGATCACGATGTTCAACGGATTGCCGAGCTACCTCGAGATCGGAGAGCTCATGCAGCCCTCCACGATGTACTACACGAACCCCGAGGGCCAGCACGTCGAGATGGCGACCTTCTTCGACCAGGACCGCGAGCCGGTGTCGTTCGAACAGGTCGCCCCCGTCATGTACGACGCGATCATCTCGAGCGAAGACCCCCGCTTCTACGACCACGGCGGCATCGACATCATCGGCACGGCGCGCGCGGTCATCAAGACCTACACCGGCGGTGCGGTGCAGGGTGGCTCCTCGATCAGCCAGCAGTACGTGAAGAACGTCCAGGTGCAGGCGTGCAACGCCGACGCCGAGACCGACGAAGAGCTCGCCGCCTGCTACGACGACGCAGTCACCTCGGACGGCACCACGGGCATGGCCCGCAAGGTGCGCGAGATGAAGTACGCCATCGAGCTCGAGAAGCAGTACAACAAAGACGACATCCTGCTGGGCTACCTCAACATCGCCGGCTTCGGCGGCCTCACGTACGGCATCCAGGCCGCCGCGCAGCGCTACTTCAGCGTGAACGCTGCCGACCTCAACCTCAGCCAGGCCGCGGCGCTGGCCGGCATCGTGCAGAACCCGAACGCGTACCGCCTCGACCTGCCCGACCGCGAGGTCAACGGCGCGGCCGACGGCTACAGCGCCACCAAGACCCGCCAGAAGTACGTGCTCGGCCAGATGCTGCGTGAGGGCAAGATCACGCAGGAGCAGTACCAGGAGGCGTACGACGCCCCGATCGAGCCCCTGATCTCTGACCCCCAGGTGGGCTGCGGCTCGGTGGGCGCGGGCGCCGGTTACTTCTGCGACTACGTGACGTGGACGATCAAGAACGACCCCGCGTTCGGCGAGACGCAGGACGACCGTGACCGCCTGCTCCGCCGGGGCGGCCTGAAGATCTACACCACCCTCGACATGCGCGTGCAGGCCCCCTCCGAGGAGGCCATGGAGCGCTACGTTCCCGCATCGGTGGACTACATGAGCCTCGGTGCCGCGGGTGTCTCGCTCGAAGTCTCGACCGGGCGCGTGCTCGCGATGGTGCAGAACACGAACTTCGCACAATCGCAGGCGCTGCTCGAGCAGGACTCCTCATACTCGGCGGTCAACTTCAACACCACGAAGGCGTACGGCGGTTCGATCGGCTTCCCGATGGGCTCGACCTACAAGCTGTTCACCCTGCTCGACTGGCTCGAGCAGGGGCACTCGGTCAACGAGGTGCTCAACGGCCGCATGCGCCTGTTCCCGAAGTTCAACGCCAAGTGCGCGGGCGGCGTGTACACGAACAAAGACCTGATGAACAACTTCGGCAAGGCCGGCGGGAAGGTCGGCACCGTGATGGACTTCACCGCCACCTCGCTGAACACCGGCTTTCTCGCCATGGCCGCCGAGCTCGACCTCTGCGACATCAACGAGATGGCAAAGCGCCTGGGCGTGACCTACGGTGACGGTTCCGACATCACGAAAGACAAGTTCGACGACGCGGGCCGGCAGATCGAGGCGGCTAACGCCCCCTACGCCAGCGTGCTCGGCTCGAAGAACGTCTCGCCGATGGCCATGGCGGGCGCCTACGCGACCGTCGCCAACGGCGGCAAGTACTGCCAGCCCAAGGCGATCGACAGCATCGTCGGCCCCAATGGCGAATCGATCGAGCCCCCGAAGACGACGTGCGAGCAGGTGATCTCGCCCGAGGTCGCCGCGACCGCAGCCTTCGCGCTGCAGCGCGTGATGTCGAGCGGCACCGGCACGCCCTCGAACACCTGGGACGGCACGCCGCTGATCGGCAAGACCGGTACCGACGACAGCTTCCACACCGCGATGGTCGAGTCGAGCTCCAAGGTCGCCACGGCCGTCTGGGTCGGCAACTACCGCGACCGCGTCTCGCTCTGGAACAACTGGGTGAACGGCGTGCGGCTCTCCGACATCCGCCACAAGCTCGCACCCGCGATGCAGCGTGCCGCGAACGCCGCCTACCCCGGCGAGCGCTTCCCCCAGCCCGACAAGAACCTCACCCGCAACGTGATGAAGGATCTGCCCGATGTGATCGGCAAGAGCATCGACGACGCCACCGACATCCTCGAGAAGGCCGGCTTCACGGTCGCCGTGGGCGATCCGGTCGAATCGGGCCAGGCCGCCGGGACGGTCGGCGCGCAGACGCCGGGCGCGGGTAAGGTCGCGGGCGGCAGCACCGTCACGATCCACCCGAGCACGGGCGAGGGCGCCGGCATCCCCGCCGTGAACGGCATGACCCCCGCCGCCGCGGTCGACGCGATCAAGGCCGCCGGGTTCACCAAGGTCTCGCTCGGCCAGTGCACCGAGTCGCCGGGCGCCCCAGCGGCAGGCGCCGCGACCGACACGGATCCGCCCGCGGGCACGACGGCGAACCGCAACGCCAAGGTCTCGGTCAACTACACGGCGAACGACTGCTGAGAGTGACCCGAACCTCGTCGCGCCCCGCCCGCACCGCCGCACTGGCGGTGGGGGCGGTCGGCGCCGCCGCGGCCATCTGGGGCATCGGCATCGAGCGGCACCTCTACACGCTGCGTCGGCACACGGTGGCGGTGCTCGAGCCTGGCTCGGCGCCCATCCGCGTGCTGCACCTCTCGGACGTGCACTTGGCGCCCTGGCAGCGACGAAAGCAGGCGTGGATCGCCTCGCTGGCGTCGCTGCGCCCCGATCTGATCATCAACACGGGCGACAACCTCGGCCACCCGGACGCGCTGCCCGGCCTCCGTGCGGCGTTCGCCGGGTTTCGGGGCACGCCTGGCGCCTTCGTGCACGGCTCGAACGATCTGTACGCCCCCTCGCCGCGCAACCCGTTGCGCTATTTCCTCGGCCCCTCGGAGCACACCGGCGCAGAGGTGCGGCTGGATACCGCCGCCCTCGATGCCTTCTTCACGAACACCCTCGGCTGGCAGGACGTGAACAACGCGGCCGCCAGCGTCGTCATCCACGGTCGCCGCGTGAACCTGCTCGGCGTCGATGACGCGCACCGCGACTGGGACCGCCTGGACCTGCTGCCGGCTCTGTTCGCGCAGTTGCGCGCCGGCGGCGCCCGCGCCGCGGGCGACGAGCACGCCGACACCGTGGCGAACGCGGCGCCGCTGACGATCGGGGTCACGCACGCCCCCTACCGGCGGGTGCTGGACGCCTTCACCCGCGGCGGCGCGGATCTCATCTTCGGCGGCCACACGCACGGCGGCCAGGTGCGCGTCCCCGGCTTCGGGGCGCTCGTTGCCAACTGCGACATCCCGCTGCGCCAGGCGAGCGGGCTGAGCTCGTGGCACGAGAGCGGCCACACCGCCGCCCTGAACGTGAGCGCGGGCATCGGGCACTCGATCTACGCGCCCGTGCGATTCGCGTGCCCGCCCGAGGCATCCCTGCTCACGCTCGTCGCCCGGTGACGCTCGCCGGGCGGGCCTTGCGGGCGGTGTGGTTCGAACAGGCGCCGCGCATCGGGTAGACTCGTGGAGTTGCAATCGGGGTGTGGCGCAGTTTGGTAGCGCGCGTCGTTCGGGACGACGAGGCCGCAGGTTCAAATCCTGTCACCCCGACCATCTCTCCTGAGTCGCGACATCGTTTTCGAACGAGTCGCGACTCAGGATTTTTTTGTGCCTTCCCCGCGCCGTGGGTTCTCGGCGATCTCGAGGGTGATCCTGCGGCCGCGCGCCGCCACCCTCCCGTACTATTTATCCGTGGGGCTGTGGGGGCTCTGCGATCCCACGATTCGGCACTTTGGGGGTGACGAACTTGGCTCAGCTTTTGCCGCGCCGCACGCGCACGACGGTCGCCGCGGCCGTGCTCGGCGGCGGCTACGTGACGCTCGTCACGATCCTCA
>JAGQTK010000144.1 GCA_020439065.1 Microthrixaceae bacterium | reverse complement strand
TCTCCTGCGATATGGGCGGCACTGTGTGAGCGTGCCTGAGTGTGGGCGAAGCCCCTATTCTAGCCCGCACGCGCGCGGGCCGCGCCCACGCGCCAACCGCCGGCGGCCGCGTGCGGGAGCGCGCGAAGCGGCGGCTGCGGACCGATCGGGCCGCAGGCGGCGCGGGCTTGTTGGACGCAGTGCAAGATAGGATGGATGCCGCCGGATCCTCCCGGCATCCCCCAAGCAAAGGTTCTCCATGCACGCACCCCGCAGGCGCCCACGCCGCAGCATTCTCATCGCCGCAGTCGCGGCGGCGACCTTGGCGCTCGGCGCCTGCGCCGGCCCGGGCGCCGGGGAAGACCCCGGAGCGGGCGGCGGCGAGCTGGTCTGGGCGATCGCCGGGGCCAATCTCTCGGCGGGCCACATGGATCCGCAGACGAGCCAGCTCGACTCGGCGGCCTCGGTGCAGCGTGGCGTGCTCGATTCGCTCGTCTTCCAAAACCCGGACGGCACCTTCGCGCCCTGGCTCGCGAGCGGGTGGGTCGTTTCCGCCGATGGCCGCGAATACACCTTCTCGTTGCGCGATGACGTCGTCTTCCACGACGGCACGCCCTTCGACGCCGCGGCCGTGAAGGCGAACCTCGACCGGATCGCGGATCCCGCCACCGCGTCGGCACAGGCCGCCAGCATGCTCGGCGACGACACGTACGAGGGCACGACCGTCATCGACCCGCACACCGTCGTGGTGCGCTTCAGCCAGCCCAACGCACCGTTCTTGCAGGCCGCCAGCACCGCCTACCTCGGCATGTACTCGCCCGCCACCCTCGAGGCGAACGCCGCGACGCTGAAGGCCGGGGGGCCCGGCATCACCGTGGGCTCCGGGCCGCTCATCATGAGCGACTACGTGCCGGACCAGGAGATCGTCTACACCCGCAACGACGCGTACGCGTGGGGCCCGAACGGCGCGGAGGCGCCACAGTTTGCGACGCTGCGGGTCGCGATCGTTCCTGAGCCCGCCGTGCGCACCGGGATGATCTCGAGCGGCGAGGCGCAACTGGCCAGCAACATCACCCCGAACGCGGTCTCGACGCTGGATTCGGCGGTGACGGTCGATGCGAAGGGCGTGCCCGGCCTGCCCTACTCGCTGTTCTTGAACGAACGCTACGGGGTGTTCGCCGATGCGCTCGTGCGTGAGGCGTTCTCGCTCGCGATCGATGTCGACACGGCCGTGAAGACCATCTACTTCGACCAGTTCCAACGCGCATGGAGCGTGCTCGGCCCGGCCACCCCGGGCTACGACGCGAGCCTCGAGGGGACCTGGGCGTTCGACCGCGAGCGCGCGAACGCGCTGCTCGATTCGGCCGGCTGGACCCAGCGCGATGCGCAGGGCTATCGCACGCGCGACGGCGAGCGACTCTCGGCGCGCTGGATCGCGTGGACGCCGGTGGCCGATGAGGCGGCGGCACTGGCCAACGCCGTGCAGTCGGATCTGCGCGAGGTGGGCTTCGAGATCGTTCGCGAGACGCTCGAGCCCGGCGCCTACAACGAGCAGTACGGACCGAAGACCTTCGACATCACCGACTGGGACTTCGCGGGGGTCGACCCGGACCTGCTTCGTGCACATCTGCACAGCGAGGGCTTCCAGAACGCGTCGCAGGTGAACGATCCGGAGCTCGACTCGCTGCTGAGCGACGCGGTGGCCGAGAGCGACCCCGGCGCACGCGCCGCGCTCTACCGTCAGGTGCAGCAGTGGAACGCGCGCCACCACGCGATCGTGCCACTGTTCGTGCCATCGGTGATCACCGCTGTCGGCCCCGAGGTGGTTGGCCTCAGCTACGACCTGTACGGACGCCCGTTGTTCTTCGGCGTCTCACTCGGTTAGCCTCCGCTGCACGGCCGGCATCGGCGGCGCCGCCCGCACCACGCGAGTGCGGGCGGCGACGACGGGGCCGCCCTGAGGTCGCGAACACCGAGCACGCGCCGCGAACACTGAGCACAGAGGGATCCCATGCACGACACACGCGCTGCCGGCGCGCCTCGACGGGCCCTCCGGCGCGCCATCGAGCTGGCCGCCGGCGTCGTCCTGGTGTTGTGGGGGGCGGCGACACTGGCGTTTCTGACGCTGCGCCTGGTGCCCGGCGATGCGGTCGACATCATGCTCGGGCCACACGCGCAGGTCTCACCCGAGACCAAGGCGGCGATCCGCACAGAACTGGGGATCGATCTGCCTTGGTACGAGCAATACGTGGGCCTGCTCTCCCGGATGCTGCGCGGAGACTTCGGCGAGTCGTATCAGCTCCGGATGCCGGTGGCCGAGGTGATCGGTCGGCAGCTGGGGCCCACCCTGCAGCTGACGGCGCTGGCCCTCGTGATCGCCCTGGTCCTCGCATTCGCGGCCGCAGTGCTGGCCCGCGGTCGCCGCGCCCGCGGGGTGGTGGCCACCCTCGAGCTGGTGGTGCTCTCCTCGCCGGTGTTCTGGATCGGCCTCGTGCTGCTGACGGTCTTTTCGTTCACGCTGGGATGGTTCCCCGTCTCGGGCACGGGATTTGCCGCGCTGGTGCTCCCGGCGCTCACGCTCGCGCTCCCCGTTGCCGCCCTGCTCGGGCAGGTGCTGCGCGACGGCCTCGAGGAGGCCGAGCGCCAACCCTTCGCCATGAGTGTTCGAGCGCGCGGCGCGAGCGAGACGCGCCTGCTGCTGCGGCACACGCTGCGGCACGGCTCCACCGGCGCGCTGACGCTCGCGGGGTACCTCGTGGGCTCCCTCCTCGGCGGCACCGTGCTCGTGGAGACCGTGTTCGCGCGCGCGGGCGTCGGGCGCGTCACGCTCGCCGCGATCACCGGTCGCGACCTGCCCGTTGTGACGGCCGTGATCATGCTGAGCGCCGTGGTGTTCGTGGTCGTGCACCTGCTCGTCGAGCTCGCCTACCCGCTGCTCGACCCCCGGCTGCGGCGACAGGCGGCAGCGCAATGAGCGCCCGCGGAATGGAACTGGCGCGCGACAGCCGTGGGACGCCGCGGCGCGGCATGCGCGAAACGCAGCCGCGCGGCGGAGCGCGGGCGCTGCCCGCTCGCATGGGCCTGGTGCTGGCATCCGTGGTGCTCCTGGTGATCATGGGGATGGCGATCGCGCCAGCCCTGTTCACGGGGTTCGATCCGCTCGCCACGAATCTGCCTGCGGCCCTTTCGCCGCCCAGCATCGAGCACCCCTTCGGCACCGATCAGACGGGGCGGGACGTGTACGCCCGGGTCGTCTACGGCGCGCGCAGCTCGATGGCCATCGGCATCGGGGCGGCGGGAGGCGCGGCACTGGCCGGGTTGCTGCTGGGCATCCTCGTCGGGCTGGCGCCGCGCCCGGTCGGGACCGCGGCCATGCGTGGCGTCGATGTGCTGCTCGCGTTTCCCGAGTTTCTGCTCGCGCTGGTGGTCGTCGCGATTCTGGGGCCCGGCGCATTCACGATCGCGCTCGCGGTCACGCTCGCGGCGATACCCGTGTACATCCGCCTGGCCCGTGCCCACACCGTGACCCTGCGCCAGGCCGAACACGTCGAATCCGCCATGCTGCTGGGTATCCCGCGCGCGATCGTCGTGGCCCGGCACGTTGTGCCCGCCGTCGCCGGCTCGGTCAGCGTGCTGGCGACCATCGGGGTCGGCTCGGCGATCATCGCCTCGGCGGGCCTGAGCTTTCTGGGGCTCGGGCCCACCGAACCCACGCCCGAGTGGGGCCTCATGATGTCGGGCGGGCGCAACGTTCTGGGCCAAGCATGGTGGATCGCGGTGTTCCCCGGGCTCACGGTGATGGCCACCGTGATCTCGCTCAGCGTGCTCGGCCGGGCGCTGCGCCGTCGCGCGGAAGGCCGGGCGACATGAGCGGCATCGATGTGCGTGGCCTGCGCGTCGTGATCGGTGAGCGCACCGTGGTCGATGACGTGTCGCTGCGCGTCGCGCCGGGGGAGTGCCTGGCCATCGTCGGCGAGTCCGGTGCGGGCAAATCGATGATCGCGCACGCGCTCCTCGGGCTCACCCCCGACATTGCCGCCGTCACCGCCCGGCGCATCCGCGTGGATGGCATCGAGCTTCGCGACGCGGACGAGGCCGCCTGGCGCGCGGTGCGCGGCGCACGCATCGCGCTGGTCTCGCAGGATGCACTGGTCTCGCTCGACCCGTTCCGACGGATCGGCCGCGAGATCGAGGAGCCCGTCGAAATCCACTCGCGGGCATCCGCGCCCGATCGCAAACGCCTCGCGCAGGCCGCGCTCGAGTCGGCGGCAATGCCCGACGCGGCGTCGCGGATGCGGGCCTACCCCCACGAACTCTCCGGCGGCCTGCGTCAGCGGGCGCTGATCGCGTCGGCGCTCGTCACCGCTCCGGCGCTGATCATCGCCGACGAGCCGACGACGGCGCTCGACGCGACCGTCCAGCAGCGCATCCTGCAGCTGCTGCGCAGCATCGTGGATGCCGGAACCGGCCTGGTCATCATCACGCACGATCTCGCCGCGGCCGCGCACCTGGCCGACCGGATCGCGGTCGTGCAGGCGGGCGCGATCGTCGAGTGCGGCCCCGCGGCACGGCTGCTCGCGGCGCCGCAGCATGCGCACACCCGGGAGCTCGTCGATGCGTGGCGCGTGCGGCCTGCGAACCGGCCCGAGCGGGTCGATGCGCCCGTGCTCGTGGCGGAGGGGCTGACAAAGACGTTCGCCGGCGCCGGCCGCGTGGTCGACGATGTCTCGCTCACCCTCCACCGCGGGGCGACGCTCGGCGTGGCCGGCGAGTCCGGCTCCGGCAAGACGACGCTCGCGCGCCTGCTGATGGGGATCGAAACCCCCGACGCGGGCGCGGTGCGGCTCGGCGAGATGCGGTGGAACCCGGCGCCGGAGTCGGCGCGCCGACCGGCACGCCGACGCAT
>JAGQTK010000143.1 GCA_020439065.1 Microthrixaceae bacterium | reverse complement strand
GGTCTTGTAAGTGATCCGGAAGGACCAACATGTCGACTGCCACCGAACCGACCCGAACGCGGGGTCCCTGGCAATGGAGCCGAACCGAGGAGACGCAACGCAATCTGCTGGACGCCGCCCTCGAGCTGTTCATCGCGAACGGATACGCCGGCACCAGCATCGCCGAAATCGTCGAACGGGCACAGTCGAGCGTCGGCAGCCTCTATCACCACTTCGGCGACAAGGCCGGCCTGTACCTGGCGCTCTGGGACGACTGGATGAACACTCAGGAATACTTCGTGAAGTCGGTGATCGATCGAGCCCGTGACAGCGGCGTGACCCTCGCGATCGACCTTTACGACGCCGGCGCGCGAGCGTTCCTCCAGGCCGCATGGCGCGCCCGGGAGGCGGGGCGTGTGTTCTTCGACCTCGACGGCCCGCCCGGCTTCGAGAAGACGCGCCGCGCTCGCCGCGATCGCTGGATCGACTACAACGCCGTGCTCCTACTCACCGACGACAACGCCACCGGGCGACTCACGGTCGCCGTCTTCACCATGATCATCGGTGAAGCCCAGCGGGAGGTCATGCGCTGCGAGCGCTGGCGCGACGCCGAGCTGGTCAGCGACGACGCCATCGCGATGGTCCGACGCCTCGGCCTCGGCGCCGCAATCGGCAACGGCGCTCCCGCGGCGCGAGGCTGAGCCAAGCGGCACGCGCCTGGCCCCGCGGCGGTGCGCGAAGCCATCACACGCGAGAGGCGCGCAGCATCCTGTTCGGTTGCTGCGCGCCTCTCGCGTGTCTCGACGGCCTGCGCGAGGTCTAGAACTCGGGGCGGAGCCGGGCCATGCCCTCTTGCGCGACCGTGGCGATCAGTTCACCGGCACGGTTGTGGATGTGTCCGGTGACGAGCGCGCGGCCGGCACCGGCCCACGGGCCCTCCATCCGGAAGTGCAGCCACTCGTCGGCCCTCGGCTGCTGGTGGATCCACAGCACGTGGTCGAGGCTCGCGTTGTCGCTGCGGCGACCGCCGGGCTGATACTCGTGCGGGCGCAATGCGGTCGAGAGGAACATCAGGTCTGAAACGTAGACCATCACGCCGGTGTGGGCGATCTGATCGCCCTCCAGGTCCTCTGTACAGCGGAACCAGAACGACATCTCCGTCTCGGTACCGCCATCGCGCGGCAGCTGTCCACCGAAGCGAACGTCGAGCGAGTGCGCGCCAGCCAGCCGGAGCAGCCATTCGCCACCCTTGCCCCCGATTGCCTCACCGCGCTCGCGCAGCGACGGCAACGTCTCGGGGTCATCCGCATCCAAGACGTGGTTCTGGTGCTCCCAGCCCTCTTCTTCGACGTGGAAGGCGGCCGTCATTGCAAAAATCGGCTTGCCATGCTGCGAGGCGACGACGCTGCGAGTGGAATAGCTTCTTCCATCTCGCAGCGACGTCACCGCGATCTCAGTGGGAGCGGTGGTGTCGCCGGGGCGAAGGAAGTGACAGTGCACCGAGTGCACTGCACGATCCACCGACACAGTACGCGCTGCGGCCACCATCGACTGCGAGGCGATGGCACCGCCGAAGGCGTGCTCGCGAACATCGGTGCGTGCGGATGCCTCGAAGATGCCTTCCTCGAGGGTCCGGAACGCAAACAGCTCCGAAAATGACGTCCGCGTCTTCACGGCGTCTTGAACCTGAACTTCAACAACTGACAACAACGCTCCCAATTACTCAACTACTCAATGACCAGCGACCAGGCGACTCAGTCGAAGATGACGACGCCGCGGATGTTCTTGCCGGCGTGCATGTCCTCATACGCCTGTGCGATGTCATCCAGCTTGTAGCGCGTGGTGATCATCTCGTCCAGCTTCAGCTTGCCCGCCTGGTACATGCGCAGCAGGTTGGGGATGTCGAACTTGGGGTTCGACTGACCGTAGAGGCTGCCCTGGAGGCGCTTCTGGTACAGCGTGAGGTCGGCCATGCTGATCGGCACGCCGATGTTCGTCGACTTGCCGAGGCCGGGAACGACGACGGTGCCGGCCTTGCGGATCGAGGCCATGCCCTGCGCGACGTGCTCAGGCTGGAGCACCCCGACGGTAATGATGGTCGCGTCTGCGCCCTGGCCGTTGGTGATCGACTTGACGAACTCGGTCGCCTCGGCGATGTCGGCGAACGCGTGCGTCGCGCCGAATTCCATGGCCTTCTCGCGCTTGAACTCGACGGGGTCGACGGCGACGACCGCACGCGCGCCGGCGTACTTCGCACCCTGCACGGCTGCGGATCCGATGCCGCCGATGCCCATCACGATGACGACGTCAGCGGGCTTGATGTTGGCCGAGTTGACCGCGGCGCCCCAGCCGGTGGGCACGGCGCAGCCGAGCAGCGCCGCGACCTCGAGGGGGATGTCCTTGTCGATCTTGACCGCGGAGTTCACCGAAGCGGTGGTGTACTCGCTGAAGGTCGAGATGCCCATCGCCTGCCCGACCGAGGTACCGTTCTCCGACATGCGGTAGCTGCCCGGCTCGTCGGGGCGGCCGCCCGACATGATCGTCGAGCCCTTCATGCAGAGGTTGCTCATGCCGCGCGCGCAGAATTCGCACACGCCGCACGCAGCGAGGAAGGAGAACACGACGTGGTCGCCAACCTCGAAGCCGGGGGTGTTCGGGCCGACCGCGGTGACGACGCCGGCACCCTCGTGGCCGCCGACCAGCGGCAGGTGCGCCGCGCTCAGGTCGCCCTTGGCGATGTGGTCGTCGGAGTGGCACAGACCGGTCGCGGCGAGCTTGACCGTCAACTCGCCCTGGCGCGGGTCATCCAGCTCGACCGTCGCCGTCTCGAACGCACCGGGCGTCTCGCGGAGCAGGGATACACGTGTGGTGATGGGCATAGCGGCCTCTTTCACAGATCGAAGTGAACACGTGGGCATCTGCACCCACGGTCGAAACATCCTCCGTAATCGCCTTCGTCACGCTCATCGATGAACGCAGCTACGAGCAATTGCAGAATCGCATTCTGGAACCATTCTCCAACATACTACAGCGCTGTCAATGCGCAGATTTCGGCGCCAACTCGCCGATCGCGTCCTCGAGAACACGGGCTCGGGCGCGACCCCGAGCCGCCCTCGTCCGCACTTTTTTTGCGCGAACCCCTTGACACCCCCGCTCCCAGGCGCGCACACTCGAAAAACCGAGAACCCATCTCGACGACGAGACAGTTTGGATCCGCGTGGCGCACTCACCGCCCCCCCCCGAAGGGCACAGCCGGAACGGCACCTCCGCCCACCCCGCGATCGAGGGCCCTCCCCCGCACTGACCGCCCCTGCACCCGCAGGGCGACGCGCACGCGCGCGCTCACCGAACGCACGGCTGACGCCGTGCCTTGACACCCGAGGTGAGCGCTGTTCGGCGTGCGCGCACGCAACCAACCGGCCGCGCGCCCACCCGCAAGCGCCATCGGCCGTCTCGAACAGGCACTCTGCATTTCAATGGCGAAAGGAACTCCCTTGTCCACGACACCACTCACCGCCGCCCAACGGCGCTATCGCCGCAATCGGGCGACCTCCACCGTCGGCGCCTTCGGTGCGATCATGACCAGCTCCACCCCCGTGGCGATGGGCTTCCTCGTCATTCCGGGCGCCGAGCACTTCGGGGTCACCACCGGTCAGTTTCTGATCTACTTCACCCTGTTCCTGCTCACCTCGGCGGTGATGTTCGGGTTCACGGGCCGGTTGATCGGACGGGTCGGCGTTCGCGTCGTGCTCATCGTCGGCGGGCTGATCTCGTCGTTCGCATGGATCGCGATGGCCTTCGCGCCGAACATCTACGTGTACTACGTGCTCGCATTCATCATGGGCATCGGCGCGGCCGGCAACAACCTGCTCCCCGCCAACACGCTGGTCACCGGCTGGCACGTGCACAAGCGCCGCGGCACCGTCCTCGGCATCGTCGCCACCGGCGGCGCGTTCGGCGGCATGGTCATCGGCTTCGTCTTCCCCTCGGTCATGGCGGCCGGTGGCTTTGTGGGCGGCGCGATCGGCATCGGCATCATGGTGTTCATCTGCTCGGTGCTCACCGGCATCTTCCTCGTGAAAAACCCCCCACGCCCGGGCGAAGAGCACGCCGATGAGGTCGTCGCATCGGCGACGAAGCACGAGCGCAAGGCCGCGATCAAGGGCTTCGGCTTCACCGTCGTGCTCCTCGCGATCGCATCGTTCCTGTTCGCGCTCGAGGGCGGGTTCAGCACGGTGCAGGCCGCGGTCTACACCTCGTTCGGGAACGACCTTGCCACGGCCGGCCTGATGATCTCGTTCTACTCGCTCTGCGGCATCATCGCGAAGCCGCTGCTGGGCTTCATGCACGACAAGATGGGCATGAAGGCCCTGTTCGTCGCGCTCGTGATCCTCTACATCCTCGGCCTGCCGGCCCTCGCCCTCTCGATGCAGCTGGGCCTGAACCTGACGTTCCCGATCCTCGTGATCGCGGCGATCTCGCTGTCGGTGCCCACGGTCATCCTGCCGCTGGTCGCGGTGAACGCCGCCGGCCGCGAGCGCTTCCCGATCATCTACGGCTTCATGCTCACGGGCAGCTTCGCCGGCACCGGCATCGGCGTGCCCCTGTGGGGTGTGGTGTTCGACCTGACGGGCAGCTTCTCGTTCGCCATGTACGCCGGCGGCGTCGGCGGACTGATCGGTCTGGCACTCGCGTTCTACGGCCTGCGCCGCGGGCTGCGTTACCGCCAGTCGATCAACGAGACGGTCACCACCGGCATCGTCCTCGACGAGGGCGAAGTCACCCCGGTGCACTAGGACGCGCCACCGGCGAACACAGGAGGGCCCGAACCAAACGGTTCGGGCCCTCCTGTGCGTGACTGCGCGATCGAATCAGCGTGAGACGACCGGCGCCTCTTCCTGCCACCACAGCGCCGCCTGGCCGGGGCCGAAGGCGTCGGTCATGTTGAGCGTTCCGCCCTTGAGGGCGCCGCCGAGCGCCTGCTGCGCCTCGCCGAGGCGGCCCTCCTCGATCTCGTACACGGCCA
>JAGQTK010000142.1 GCA_020439065.1 Microthrixaceae bacterium | reverse complement strand
CGAACCCGAACCTGCGCTGGACCAGCCTGCCGCGCTCACTCTGCGAGGGGTGACCAAATCCTTCGGCGACACGAAGGCGGTCGTCGGCATCGACCTCGAGGTGCCCGCCGGATCGTTCTACGGCATCGTCGGCCCGAACGGCGCCGGCAAGACCACGACGCTCTCGATCATCGCGGGCCTGCTCCGACCCGACACGGGCACGGTGCTCGTGCGCGGGATCGACGCGCTCGCCGAGCCCGAGCAGGCCAAGCGGCTGATGGGGATCCTGCCCGACAGGCTCCGCACGTTCGACCGGCTGACGGGCCGGCAGCTGCTGTACTACTTCGGCGTGCTGCGAGGCATGAAGCCCGCAGTGGTGGAATCCCGCACGGAGGATCTGGCCCGTGCGTTCGACCTGACGGACTCGCTGCACCGCATGGTCGCCGATTTCTCGGTGGGCATGAAGAAGAAGCTGCTGCTGGCCGGCGCGATGATCCATTCGCCGAGAGTGCTCGTGCTTGACGAGCCGTTCGAGTCGGTCGACCCCACATCCTCGGCCGTGATCCTCGAGATTCTCAGCACGTACGTCGCGCACGGCGGCACCGTGCTGCTCTCGAGCCACGGCATGGAGCTTGTCGAGCGGGTCTGCTCCCGTGTCGCGGTGATCGTGTCTGGTCGGGTGCTCGCCGAGGGCACGCTCGATGAGGTTCGTGGCGAGCTCACCCTCGAGGAGCGCTTCGTCGCACTCTCTGGCGGGCTCAGCGACGTGGAGGGCTTGGAGTGGTTGCACACGTTCTCCGACTGAGGCTCGCGCTGCTTCGCGGTGCCTTTCGCGGTGGGCGCCGGCACGCGGTGTGGCACGTGCTCGCCGGGGTCGTCGCGCTTGCCGCCCTCGTGGCGACGGGGTGGGCGCTGCTCAGCCTGGCATCGGCTGAGGTGGAGGTGGCGCAGACCGTCATCGTGCTGGCCGGCAGTGCCGTCACGCTCGCGTTCGCCGTGGCATCCCTCGCCGCCGGTACCGAGGACCCCCTCGACCCGCGCCGCTTCGCGCCGCTGGGGCTGCCCGTCGGCCCGCTGACTCGCGCGCTGACGCTCGCCGGGTTCATCACCGTGCCGGCGCTGATGCTCGCTGCCGTGGCGGTCGTGTTCGTGATCACGTGGGCCGCGCACGGTGTCTCGCCCCTGCTCGGTGCGCTCGCCGCCATCGCGGGGCTTGCCACCAGTGTGCTGCTCGCCAAGATCTGCGAGGCGCTCAGCGCGCTCGTGCTGCGGCAGCGCCGCTCGCGCGAGCTGCTCGGCCTGTTCGTGATTGCGATCATCGTCGTGGTGGTGCCGGTGGGGGTGTTCCTCGCTTCGCTCGAGTGGGGTGGCGACGTGCCACCCGAGCTGCAGGGCGCGGTCGGTGCGCTCGGCTTCACGCCGTTCGGAGCGGCGTGGGCCATCCCCGGGCAGATCGCCGCGCAGAGCGCCGGTGTGTGGGGGAGCGCGGTGGTCGCGGCGGTGACCCTTGCCGCGCTCTGGCTCGGCTGGCGGGGCCTCGTGCACCGCCTGCTCACCTCGATCGAACGCCCCGACGCCGGGCACGCTCGCGCCGGTCTCGGCTGGTTCGGCGTTGCGCCCGGCACGCCCTTCGGTGCGATCGCGGCGCGCAGCCTCATCTATTGGTGGCGCGACGGGCGCTACCTCGTCAACATCGTGATCATCCCGATCGCCGGCGCCGTCGTCATGGTGCCGCTGCTGGTTGCGGGTGTGCCCGCCCCGGTGGTCGCCCTCGTTCCCGTGCCGCTGATGGCCCTGTTTCTCGGCTGGCTCCCGCACAACGACGTCGCCTACGATTCCACCGCGATTTGGATGCATATCGCCAGCGGCACCTCCGGCATCGCCGACCGACTCGGTCGTCTCGTGCCGATCACCCTGCTGGCCGTGCCGTTGATCGCGATCACCGCGCCGATCGCGATCGCGTACAACGGCAATTGGGCGCTGCTGCCCGCGCTGTTCGGGGTGAGTGGATGCCTCGTGCTCACCGGTTTCGGGCTCTCCAGCCTGTTCTCGGCGTTGGCGCCGTACCCGACGGCGCGTCCCGGCGACGGCCCGTTCCAGCAGCCGCAGTCCACGGTGGCACGCGGCGTGCTCGTCCCGGCCGCCGTGCTGATCGGGGCGATCGTTCTCAGCCTGCCGGCGCTGTGGTGGGGGTGGCTCACCATCGATGTCGATCCCGGCTTCACGCACCTGGCCCTGTGGGGTGGCCTGGGGATCGGGTTGCTCGTACTGGCGGCGGGCATCATCGCCGGTGGCGCGCTGTTTGCGCGCCGTGGCTTCGAGATCATGGAGTTCGCCGAGGCATCCTGACCGGCGTCCCGGTCACCGCCCCGATCGCCTTCCCGACCGGCGTCCCGGCCGGCCGCCCGCCCGCCGTCCCGGCCGCCCGCCCGCCGTCCCGGCCCCCAGCAGCCCAGACGGGGGGCGAGGAGTTCTTCGTGAGACGGCCCGGGGCTCGTGGCATCCGACGTAAACTATGACCCATGAGCACACCTCTCGACAGCCCCGACCTTGGCGGAGTCGCCACGCTGGACCGCGAGCTCGAAGAGCTGCTGCGCGAAGAGCATGTGGAGCCGGGCGATCACGAGCGCTTCTCGCACTATGTGAAAAAGGACAAGATCCTTGAGTCGGCCCTCTCCGGCAAGCCCATCAAGGCGCTGTGCGGCAAGAAGTGGACGCCCGGGCGTGACCCCGAGAAGTTTCCGGTGTGCCCGCGCTGCAAAGAGATCTACGAGAGCCTGACCGGCAGCTGACGAAGGCGCTCACTCCACGTCGAGATACACCGTCGGCAGGGCGGGATCGGAGCGGCTGAGCCCGAAGGCCCGGGCGGGCAGTTCGGCGCGTACCGCGCGGTGGTGCTCGCGCGCGGCGCGCACGCCCGCTGCACCTTCGAAGCGCTCGTCGATGCCCCCGTCGACCACGAGCGGGATCTGCAGGGGGCGATCGCCGTGCTCGCCGCCGGAGTGCGCGAGCGCCTCAAAACCGTCCGACACGGCGACGACCTCCGCCGAGGCGACGCCGTGACGCAGGCGTCGAAACGCGGCCTTGCGCCCGCCCTTCGACGCCTTGTCGGCCGATGCCTTGGCCACGCTGACCCACGCCCCGTCGTCGCCCTGTCGTGCGACGAGCTTGTAGACCATCCCGGCCGTGGGGGTGCCCGAGCCCGTGACCACCGAGGTGCCCACCCCGTACGCGTCGACGGGCGAGGCCGCCAGTGCGGCGATCGCGTGCTCGTCGAGGTCGCTGGTCACGGTGATGCGCGTGTTCGTCGCACCGAGCGAATCCAGCTGGGCACGCACCCGGGCGGCCACCACCGGCAGATCGCCCGAGTCGATGCGCACCCCGCCGAGCCCGGTGCCTGCGACGCGGATCGCGGTCTCGACGCCCCGCTCGATGTCGTAGGTGTCGACCAGGAGCGTGGTGCCGATGCCCTGTGCCTCCACCTGCGAACGGAACGCCTGTTCCTCCGAATCGTGCAGCAGCGTGTAGGCGTGTGCGGCGGTGCCCATGGTCGGGATGCCCCAGCTGCGGCCGGCCTCGAGGTTGCTGGTGGCGTCGAACCCGGCGATGAACGCCGCGCGCGCCGCGGCGACGGCCGAGTGCTCGCCCGCGCGGCGCGAGCCCATCTCGGCAAGCGGCCGGGTGCCCGCGGCCACGCTCATCCGCGCGGCGGCGGTGGCGACAGCCGAGTCGTGATTGAAGATGCTCAGCGCGAGGGTCTCGAGCACGACGCCCTCGGCGAAGGATGCCTCGACCGAGAGGATGGGGGAGCCGGGGAAGTACAGCTCGCCCTCGCGGTAGCCATGGATCGTGCCGCTGAAACGGTAGTCGGCCAGCCACGCGAGGGTCGCGGCATCCACGACCCGATTCGCGTCGAGCCACGCGAGCTCTTCGTCGCCGAAGCGGAACGCGCGCAGCTGCTCGAGCACGCGCCCCGTGCCTGCCACCACGCCGAAGCGGCGGCCACCGGAGAGGCGGCGGGCGAACAGCTCGAACACGCAGCGCCGGTGCGCCGTGCCGTCTTTCAGGCTCGCCGCGAGCATGGTCAGCTCGTAGCGATCGGTGCGAAGCGCGGAGCTGCCGGTAGGTGTCGGGGCCATGCGGTCAGCCTACTCAGCCACCCAGGGTGAGCGCGTAGGCTGGTGGCATCATGAACAACGCTCCGATCGGCATCTTCGACTCGGGTGTCGGCGGTCTGACCGTGGCCCGTGCCATCGGCGACCAGCTGCCCAATGAGTCGCTGGTCTACATCGCCGACACCGCGCACTCGCCATACGGCCCGAAGCCGATCGCCGATGTGCGGCGCTTCGGGCTCGAGGTGCTCGACACCCTGATGGAGCAGGGCGTGAAGATGCTCGTGATCGCCTGCAACACCGCCTCGGCCGCGTTGCTGCGCGATGCCCGTGAGCGCTATTCGGTCCCCGTGGTCGAGGTCATCGGCCCGGCCGTGCGCACCGCGATGCACACCAGCCGCAACCGCCGCATCGGCGTGATCGGGACCGAGGGGACGATCGCCTCGCGCGCCTACCAAGACATGCTCGAGGTCGCCCCGGACGTCTCGGTGTTCGCGCGGGCCTGCCCGCGCTTTGTGGAGTTCGTCGAGGCCGGGATCACCGGCTCGGCCGAGTTGCTCAACGTCGCCGAGGAGTACCTCGCGCCCCTGCGGGAGGCCCGCGTCGACACCCTGGTGCTCGGCTGCACCCACTACCCGTTCCTCAAAGGCGCCATCAGCTACGTGATGGGCCCGGACGTGTCGCTCGTCTCGAGCGACAGCGAGACGGCGAAGGATGTGTACCGCCAGCTGATCAGCCGTGATCTTCTCACCTCCTCGATCGCTCCCGGCCGCACCAGCTACGAAGCCACCGGCACCTCGGCAGGCGAGTTCATCGCGCTCGCGAACCGACTGATGGCCCGCGAGGTGCGCGATGTGCAGCTCGTGCAGACGGGGACCATCGATATTCTTCGGATGCCGTGAGCTGCGGCATCCGTTCGCACACGCGCCGCGCCGCGTG
>JAGQTK010000141.1 GCA_020439065.1 Microthrixaceae bacterium | reverse complement strand
CGCAAGTGCGAGCTCGAGTGCGCCGCAACCGAACCTCAACCGCACCCCAACCGAGCCGCAACCGAGCCCCAACCGAGCCGCAACCGAGCCCCAACCGAGCCCCAACCGAGCCCCAACCGAGCCGCAACCGAACCCCAAGCGCACGCAAACGCGCTGCAAGTGAGCGTCCCGTCACCCCATCCCGCCAGGTGCCACCCAGCGCTGGTTCTCGTGCCGCATCGGATGCACCCCGGCGATCACCGACGGGTCGGCGCAGGGGAGGGCTCCATAGATCCGCACCTCGCGCCCCTCCTGCTCAACCCGCGTGCCGCCCGCCTCGAGCGCTGCGGTGTCGATGTCGATCAGCAGGAGGGAGATGTTGACATCTTGATAGTGCTCGTCGAGCACGCCCTGCACGCCGTCGGCGGTTGTGGCGCGGATGTAGTCACCGGGCTCGTAGGGGTGCCCGCGGGTTGCCGCCTCGTAGCTGCCGAAGCCGATGCTCTGCTCCCAGTCGTCCTCGAACGCGATGTGGAATGCGCGCGACATGTGGATCTCCTCCTTCGACCGGTCGGTGCGTGCTGCGCCTGCGCGCCGGTCAACGCGCGGGTCGCGCTGTGTGCGTGAGTAGCAGTTGGGTGGGGGTGATCGCCTCGACCGAGTGCGGGATCGATGCCTCGATATGGATGATCGCGCCCGCCGGCATGTCGATCGCCTCGGTGCCGAACAGCATCGTCGCGTGCCCGCTGAGCACCTCCACCAGGATCGGTGCCGCTGCGGTGTGCTCCTTGAGCACGGTGCCGGCATCGAGCGCCAGGCGGATGAGCGTGACGCCGTTGCCCTTGAAGATGCGCCGCGTGCGCACGGCTCTCGCCTCGATGGCCAGCTCGCCGAGCAGCTCGGTCCGGTCGCCGGTGATCAATGTGAAGGCGGGGTCTGTCATTGCTGCTCCAATTCGGGATCTGACGACCCGGATCGTGCGGGATCTGACGACCCGGATCAGGCCGATCGGCCAGCTGTTCGTGGGGCGCGATCCCGCCCGCGACGCCCGGCACGGGTGCCATGCGGCATCCGCGTGATGGGATTTAAACGTAACATCTTCCGTTTTAATCGCCTAGCATGGGGGCATGGGCCATGACATCCGCGACCGCGCCGATATCAGCGCGCTCGTCGACGCGTTCTACCGGCGGGCATTCGTCGATCCGATGATCGGCCCGATCTTCACGGAGGTCGCACACCTCGACCTCGAACACCACCTGCCGATCTTCACCGATTTTTGGGAGACGGTGCTCTTTCGCGCCGGTACGTATCGTCGCAACGCGTTGCAGGTGCACCTGGTGTTGCACGCCAAGGCTGCGCTGCAGCCCGAGCATTTCGAGCGCTGGCTGCACATCTGGACGACGAACATCGACGAGCACTTCGCCGGTGAGGTCGCCGAGCGCGCAAAGCTGCAGGCCACGCGGATCGCGGGCTCGATGCTTCGTCGGGTGCAGGGCCGCTCGGGTAGCGAGTTCGAAACCCTGAAGACCCGCCAGGCGCTCGACGAGCGCGACCTGCTCGCGCGATGAGCGCCGTCAACGAACAACGATTGCACGCGACCCTGGCGTCGCCCACTCGCCGCGGCATGCTCGCCGTGGTCGAGGCAGCGAGTCGTGAGGGTGGCGGGGTGGATGCCGCGACGATCGCCGTACGCCTCGATTTGCACGTGAGCACGGTGCGCTTTCACCTCGAGCAGCTCGAATCGGTCGGTCTCGTGTGGCGCGTGCCCTCGGTCGAGCAGCGTCGTGGACGCCCGCGGGTGCTGTTCGCCGCGGACGCACGGCCGGGGCGCCGCGAAGCGGCAGGCACGGTGAGTGCCGGCACTTCCGTGGTTCCCGGCACTTCCGTGGGTACCAGCACTTCCGTGGGTACCAGCACCGCGGTGGATGCCGGTACCCCGGTGGACGCCGGCACCTTGGTGGCAAGCAACGCCGAGGCGGACGCCGCCCAGCGCTCGCAGGTCGAGCTCATCCGCGTGCTTGCCGGCGCGCTCGCGGCGCGAGCCGACCACGACGGAGACCGCGGACGTGCCGCCGCGATCGACGCCGGTCGGGCGTGGGGTCGCGGGCGCACGAACCCCCGTATGTCGCAGGAGGCCCGCGCGGACGAACTGGTGCGCATACTCGACGCGCTCGGCTTCGCGCCCGAGCGGCAGGAGGACGAGGTGCTGTTGCACGCGTGTCCGTTCCGGGACGCGGCGCGCCAGCATCCAGCCGTCGTGTGCGGGGCGCACCTCGGCTTGATCCGCGAACTCATGGCCGACCGCGACACCGAGGGTGACAACGAGCGTGACGCCCACCACGTCGAGGGCGACGCCCACAGCGACCGCTACGGTGACGCCGACCGCGACGCCGTGCGTGACGCCGACCGCGACGCCGCGGGCGACGCCCACAGCGACCGCGAGACCGACCGCAACACCGCGCGTGACGCCGACAGTGACAACACCGTGCGCCTGCAGCCGATGGCGCAGCCGAATCTTTGCGTGGTGTCGCTCGGGCGCGCGAGAACGGCGGGCACGTGGCCGCCCGACGAGGCGTCGCCGCCCTCGGCGGTGCGCCGCACGCGCGCGACGCGGGGGAGTGGTGCCGCGTGAGCGCGGAACGCCCCGATGCCGACCGCGCGGTCCCGGCCGAGTTCGACGGTGGTGACCCGGTCTGCTGGCTCAATCGCGTCTGCGAGGAGTGCGGCGCGTTCATCGAGGGTGATCCGCAGCACGATGAGGAACCGCGGCACAAGGGCGAAGCGCACCACGAGGCCCCGATGCTGCGCTGCCCGCGCTGCGGGCACCGGCAGCGCCTCGACGCGTAACCGGTCTGGCCCCGCAGGTCCGGGCGTCGACGCGGCGGTCGACGCGGGCGCTGCGGGCACCGGCAGCGCCTCGACGCGTAACCGGTCCGGCGCCGCACACCCGAGCGGTCGACGCGCACCCCCCGAGCGGTCGACGCGCACGCCCGGGCGGTGGACGCGGGCGCCGCGGGCGCTCCGTGCGGGCGCGGGCGGCGGCATCCAATTCGGCCGGCGCGGCCGCGGCCTGTGCTATCGCTTCTTGTGCGGCACGTATCTCGGCAGCCAGCGCGCGAACATGCCCGCACCGATGAGCCCGAGCACCGCCACGGCGCCGCTGGCCCACGCGATCGACGCCGCCGCGATGATGCCCGCGACGGCGAGCGGGGTGATCGCGCCGCCGGCGTCGGTGAGGGTGCGCCAGGCGCCGAGGAACGGGGCCGGGTTCTCTTGTGGCGCCAGGTCGGCGCCGAGGGTGAGCAGGATGCCGCTGGAGAGGCCGTTGCCGAGCGCCAGGAACATCGACAGCCCGATGAACCAGATCTCGGCGTTGCCGAACTCCAGCGTGAACGCCAGCACGCCGAAGCCCAGGCCCATCGCGATCATCGAGGGCAGCACCGCCCAGATGCGGCCGAAGCGGTCCATGATCTGGCCGCTCGCGTAGAACAGCGCGAAGTCGATCGCCCCCGAGATGCCGACGATCAGGGCGATGTTCTCGGCGTCGAGCCCGATCGCGAGACCCCACAGCGGGAGCATCGCGGTGCGCGCGGCGCGCACGGAGCTCAGGGTCGCGGCGGCCACGCCGACGCGGCTGAGCACGCGTCGGTTGGCCCATATCGTGGCCATGACGCCCTTTCGCTCGAGCGTCGGAATCGATCCCGTCCCGACCTGGTCGGTGTCTTCGAGGATGAGATCCTCGGCCTCGAGTTCGAACTCGGGCGGGTCTGTGGCATCCATCGCCTGGCGTGCGGCGGATGCCTCGGCCTGGAGCTGCTCCTCGGGATCGGGACCGAAAAAGACGAGGAGCACGCAGGCGAGCAGGCACACGGCGAAGAACCACATCACGAGGTGCTCATCGCGTGTCACGAGCAGGATGGCGGCGGCGGCAAACGGGCCGATGAACATGCCGAGGCGCCACGAACCGCCCAGCAGCGCGAGCGCGCGGGCGCGGAAGGGCAGCGGCACGCGCGTGGTCATGAACGAGTGCCGCGCGAGCCCGAACGCGGATGCGCAGAAGCCGATGATGAGCACGGACGCCATGAGCATGCCGACGCTGGCCGAGAAGACCATTGCCGCCACACCGAGGATCGCGGCGAGGCCGGCGAAGGTCATGGTCAACCGCTCGCCGATGCGCGACACGGCCCAGCCGGCCGGCACGTTGCCGAACAGCTGACCGACCACAAGCGCGGCGGCGACGACGGCGGCCGTGGCGAGGTCGGCACCGAGTCGTGCCGCGATGACGGGGAAGAGTGGGATGACCGCGCCTTCACCCAGGGTGAAGAGGATTGTCGGCCCGTAAATCATCGGGGCGAACCTCATCAGGATGTTGCCTGAGGAATCTGCGGTCATTGCATCCACGATAGTCTGAGCGGGTCATGCTCGATTTCGATATTTCCTCGCAGATTTCCGCGCTCCAAGCCACCTTCGACGACATCCGTCAGGTGGTGGGGGTTGATCGGCTGCGCGCAGAGATCGCCGAGCTCAGCGAGCAGGCGGGCGCGCCCGACCTCTGGGATGACCCGGATGCTGCCCAGAAGGTGACGAGCGCGCTGAGCCACCGACAGAGTGAGCTCGCACGGATCGACGGCATCGAGCGGCGCCTGGATGACCTCGAGGTCCTCGTCGAATTGGCCAATGAGGCCGACGATGAGGAGTCGGCGCAGGAGGCGCGCGACGAGCTCGCGGCCATCGCGAAGGTGCTCGGCGCCCTCGAGGTGCAGACGCTCTTGAACGGCGAGTATGACGATCGCCCCGCCGTCGTGACGATTCGCGCGGGCGCCGGCGGCGTGGATGCCGCAGACTTCGCCGAGATGCTGCTGCGCATGTATCTGCGCTGGGCCGAGCAGCACAAGTACTCGGCCAAGGTGCTCGACACCTCCTACGCAGAGGAGGCCGGCATCAAGTCGGCCACCTTCCAGGTCGACGCGCCGTACGCGTTCGGGACGCTCTCGGTCGAGGCCGGCACGCACCGGCTCGTGCGGATGAGCCCCTTCAACTCGGCGGGCAAGCGCCA
>JAGQTK010000140.1 GCA_020439065.1 Microthrixaceae bacterium | reverse complement strand
GCAGGATCGCGAGCATCGCATCGAGATCGCGCTTTGCCGGGGCCCCCGGCTGCGAGCGGCCGTCGACCGCGCGGGCGAGCACCCGGCGCGTGTTCGTGTCTACGACCGGATGCCGGGAGCCGAACGCGAACACCGCGACCGCCCGCGCGGTGTAATCGCCGACGCCGGTCAGCGCCAGCAGCGCGTCGACGTCGTCGGGCACGGTGTTGCCGTGCTGCTGCGCGAGCTGCGTCGCGGCCCGGTGCAGCCAGAGCGCGCGGCGCGGGTAGCCGAGAGTGCCCCACATGCGCACGGCCTCGGCAGGCTCATCCGCCGCGAGCGCGGCCGGCGTGGGCCAGCGCTCGAGCCACGCCGCGAGCATGGGGATCACGCGCGAGACCTGCGTCTGCTGCAGCATGAACTCGCTGACGAGAATGCCCCACGCGCCGAAGGAGGGCTGTCGCCACGGCAGCTCGCGCGCGTGCTCCTCGTACCACGAAATCAGCGGTGCGGTGAGGGCGGTGGTCACCTGAGCAAGCCTAGGCGCACCTCGCCTAGGCTTGAGGCATGCGATTGCCCACCACCGCGCTCACGACGCTCCTGCGCGAGGTTCGAGCGCGGATTCGCCGCGACTTTCCCGGTGGACGCGTGATCGTCGTGGTCGACGGCCCGTCGCGCTCCGGCACCCGGGCATTCGCCGATGGCCTGGCCGCGGTGTTCGACGAGGCCGACGCCGCGGTGTTTCGCGCGTCGGCGGCTGATTTCCTGCTGCCGCGCGCCGTCCGCACCGCGCGCAGGGCCGTCGCGGCCGGCGCATACGAGATCGACGACGACTCGTTGCGGCGCGTGCTCATCGACCCGTTCCGCGACGGCAGCCAGACCTCGGCAACCACCGGCTTCCAGCTCGCCGCGTGGGACGCCGACCGCGACGCCCCCGTCGAGGCGCGCTGGGCAACCGGCCCGGCCGACGCGGTGCTCGTGCTCGACGCCCCGCTACTCGCGCACCCCGAGCTGCGCGCGCTGTGGGACTTCGCCCTCTGGGTGGGGCCCGCCGCCGCGGGCGCGCGGGCCGCCGGCCCGGAGGCCACGGCATCCCTCAGTATCGACACCACCGACCCCGCCCACCCAGAGATTCGACGAAACGACGCCCCCTGATGCGCATCGCACCCGAGCCGACCACGCCCGGCATCCTCCTCGTCGACAAGCCGCAGGGCATCACGAGCCACGACGTCGTCGCGCGCGCGCGACGCGCCCTGGGCACCCGCAAGGTGGGCCACGCCGGCACGCTCGACCCGATGGCCACCGGCCTGTTGATCCTCGGCGCCGAGTGGGCTACGCGCCTGCTCACCTTCATCGTCGGCCTCGACAAGTGCTACGAGGCAACGATCCGGCTCGGCGTGACGACCGACAGCGACGATGCCGATGGCGCCGAGACGCACCGCGTGGATGCCGCGGCCCTCGCGGCGATCTCGGACGCGCAGATCGTCGCCGGTATCGCGGCGCTCACCGGCGAGATCTCGCAGGTGCCGAGCACGGTCTCGGCGATCAAGGTCGGCGGCCGCCGCGCATACGAGCTCGCCCGGGCAGGCGAGGCGGTCGAGCTGAAATCGCGTGCGGTCACCGTCTCGCGTTTCGAGGTGCTCGCAATTCGCCGCGAGCCCGGCACCCTGGATGTCGATGTGATCGTGGATTGCTCATCCGGCACGTATATTCGCGCGCTCGCCCGCGACCTGGGGGCAGACCTCGGCGTCGGGGGACACCTCACCGCCCTGCGCCGCACCCGGATCGGCCCGTTTCTCGTCGGCGATGCGGTGCCCGCCGACCTCATCGGCGCGGATGCGCTGCGCGACCCCGCGCTCGTGGCCGCGCAGGTGCTGGGCCGCCTCGACGTCTCTGCCACGCAGGCGCGCGAGCTGTGGGACGGCAAGCGCATCGCCGGGCGGGGCGCCGAGATCGCCGGGGAGGTGATGGCGGCCATCGATCCCGAGGGCCGCCTCGTCGGCGTCGTCGAGCGCCGCGGTGACGACATCAAGAGTCGGATGAACGCCCCCGGCCCGGCATCCGAAACCCCATCCGTCGCGCCGGCCGGTGCGCCCGGTGACACGGCACTCCAGGAGGAGCAGGCATGATCGATTGGTTCGCGTGGGTGCAGATCGGCGTCGCCGTCGCGGCGGGGCTGTTCTGCCTGATCCTCGGGTTCATGGGGCGGCGCCCGAGCGACTTCAGCGTCGGCGCGCTCGCCATTGTCGAGGTGCTGCTGCTGGCGCAGCTGGTCGTCGCGATCGTCGCGCCGTTCGTGGGCAACGCCGCCGCGGGGAGCCTGCTCGAGTTCTACACCTACCTCGTCGCCGCGATCCTGATCCCGGTGGGCGTCACGGCCTTCGCGCTGTTCGAGCGGAGCCGTTGGAGCACGGTCGTGCTGGGCGTCGGCGCGCTTGCCATCGCCGTGATGCTCGCACGCATGCAGATCATCTGGACGGTGCCGATCGGCTGACGCCGCGAAGTGGCACCGCGGTCACGGGGCGCGGCTGTCGCGGTGGGCGGGCTCGTGCGCGCGCGGCCCTAGGATGGAACAGTGATGAGCACCGTCGCCCCGTCCCGCCGCATGGCCGGAGTGGGCCTTGTGCTCGTCGCCGTGTACGCCGTGATGGCGCTCGCCGCGACGGGCCGCTCGTTCGTCTCGATCGTGCAGCGCTTCGATGAAGCCCCCGTCGCCTACTCGCTCTCCGCCGTCGCGGCGGTGGTCTACATCCTCGCGACCCTCGCGCTCCTGTTCGCCGGCGGTCACGGCTGGTACGTCGTGGCCTGGTCGGCGCTTATCTTCGAGCTCGTCGGCGTCGTGATCGTCGGCACGCTCAGCCTCGTGCTGCCGGCGGTCTTCCAGCACCCGACCGTCTGGTCGGGGTACGGCGTCGGCTACCTGTTCATCCCCGTCGTGCTGCCGATCGTCGGCATGTGGTGGCTCGTCAAGCACCCTCCGAGGCGGCGCGCATGATCGTCTTCTCCACCCCCGACGAGGTCCCCGCGGGCTTCGGCCCGTCCGTGGTCGTCATCGGCAAGTTCGATGGCGTGCACACGGGCCACCGGGCGCTCATCGAGCAGGCGCAGCGGGATGCCGCGGCCCTGGGCCCCGGCATCCGCACCGTCGTCGTGACCTTCGACCGGCACCCGCTCAGTCTGCTCGCGCCCGCGAAGTGCCCGGCCGCGGTCGTGGGTCCGCGGCAGAAGCTCCGGCTGCTCGCAGACACCGGGGTCGATGCCGCGCTCGTGCTGCGCTTCGACGAGGAACGCGCGGCCCAGCCGGCGCGCGAGTTCGTCGAAGAGGTGCTCGTACGCCGGCTACGTGCGAGCACCGTCATGGTCGGCGGCGATTTCCGCTTCGGGCGCGGCGGTGCCGGCGATGTGGCGCTGCTGCGCGAGCTCGGCGCCGAGTACGGGTTCCGCGTCGATGAGCTTCGTGATGTTCGCACCCCGGGCGCCGAACGCCGCGTTTCGTCGACCTGGGTGCGCGAGGCGATGGAAGCCGGTGACGTCGCGACCGCTGCGACGCTGCTCGGGCGCGAGCCGGCCGTGCGCGGCGAGGTCGTGCACGGGCTCAAGCGCGGGCGCGAAATGGGATTCCCCACGGCGAACCTCTCGCCGGATGCGGAGGGTCTTATTCCCGCCGACGGCGTGTACGCCGGCTGGCTCGTCGACTTCGGCGCCGATGGTGCCGCCACCGCCGAGCAGATCCGCCGCTACCCGGCCGCGATCTCGGTCGGCGACAATCCCACCTTCTTCGACGTTCCCGTGCGTCAGGTCGAGGCGCACGTGATCGGCGCCGAGCAGCTCGACCTCTACGGTCACACGGTGGAGGTGCGCTTCGTCTCGCGCATTCGCGGCATGGTCGCGTATGCGGGGATCGAACCGCTCATCGCGCAGATGCACGACGATGTGGCTCGGGCCGAAGCGGTGCTCTCATGAGCGTCGCAAGCCGGGACGCGGCAAGGCGTCTGCGCGTGACGATGGTCTGGGTGATCGTCGTCTCGTTCGGGATCGCGGCGATCAGCGGCATCACCGTGCTGCTCGGCGGCGATCTCGGCGACAACGGGTTCCGGGTGCTCGGCACCACGGCGCTGGTGGGCGCCTTCAGCGTCGCCGTGCTGTGCTGTCTCGCCCTCGTCGGCCGCCGCCTGCAATGGTTCGGGTTCGCGGGTGCCGCAGCCGCGGTGCTCACGCTGATCGACACGCTCGTGCTCGTGTGGTCGGACGGCGGGCGCTGGAGTACCGAGGCCTTCAACTGGATGGGCACCGGGGTCGCCGTGACGATCGGGTGCGCGTTCGCCTCGCTCCTGCTCCTGCTCGCCGATCGGCGACGGGTGCAGGTTCGGATCGGCCTGTGCGCGACCCTGGTGCTGTTCGCCGTCGTGCTGGTGATGGTCTGCGCCCTGATCTGGTTCTCCGACGACCTCGATCGCGAGGTCTTCCCGCGCGTCCTGGGTGTCGCGGGGATCCTCGCCGCGTTGGGCGCGATCGTGGTGCCCGTGATGTCGCTGCTGCTGCCCGAGCGCTCCGCCGCGGCCGCGGCATCTGTCGACGCGGTGCCCTCCGGCCTGGTGCCCTCAAGCGGGGTGCCAGCCGAGACGGTGATCGCACCCGAGCTCGCGCGCCGCCTGCACGCCGAGGCCGCCCGTCGCGGCATCACCGTCGAGTCGCTCGTCGCGCCGCTGCTGCACGGCGGCGCCGCGCCTGTCGGAAGTCCTCCCTCGCCCGCGCCGTAGCCGGGGCGCCAGAGCTGGATTCCCGTCGCCGGGTCCGCCTGACCGGGTGCGTGGCAGCTGTGCGCCTGCACACTTGCGCACCGCCCGGCCGGCCGGCTGCTCATATGAGCATGAACACCCGCGAGTGTTGAGAAGGCGTGTTCGGCGACGTAGCCTTGGGGGAGACCCCGGCAGGAAGGAGGAGCGTGATGTCTGCACACGATGAGCTCCTCGCCATCCGGGCGGCCGAGCTCTACTACCAGGAGCACAAGACGCAGGACGAAGTCGGCGCGATCCTCGGACTGACCCGCTGGAAGGTCGGCCGGCTGATCACGCAGGCACGCGAGGCGGGCATCGTCCGCATCGAGATCGTGCACCCGCGCGCGCGGCGCCTGCAACTGGAGCGCGAACTGCGCGATGCGAGCGCATCACGCGGCGGCGCGCTGCACGACGCGGTGG
>JAGQTK010000013.1 GCA_020439065.1 Microthrixaceae bacterium | reverse complement strand
CGATCCCCGCCGCGCCGCCGGCGACGACGGGCATCGCGCTCGACGATGTCACCCGCGCGATCCCCGCCGCGCCGCCGGCGACGACGGGCATCGCGCTCGACGATGTCACCCGCGCGGCGCTCGAGGCCGGGCGCGAGGTGACGCTGCGCGCCTCCGGCTTCGGCGCCGGCGAGCGCGACATCTTCGCGGTGGTCTACTCCACCCCGACCGTGCTCGAGCGCGAGCTCGTCGCCGACGCCGACGGGGTCGTGAGCTGGACCGGCGTGCTGCCGGCGAGCCTCGCGAACGGCGAGCACACCTTCACGTTCCAGGGCTCGGTGGCCCGGGGCATCCAGTTCACCCTCGAGCGCGACGCGGCCGCAGCCATCGGCAGCTGTGTCGTCACCGAGGCGAGCCTGAGCTGGGGCTTCATGACGACCTTCCGCAACTACATCGAAGGCATCGGCGGCGGTGGCTGGGCACTCGAGGGTGTCGAGTACCGCTACCCGAGCTACGTCTGGCCGACGGGCACGGGCTCGATCGACCCGGGCAACGGTGCGGGCCTGGTCGACTTCGGCGGCGTCATCCGCTTCACCGGCCACGACGGCGCGCTCGACACGACGCTCGCGAACACCCGCATCGAGCTTGTGGGCGAGACGGGATACCTCGTCATCGACGTCAGCGGCACGACCCAGTCGGGCAGTGCCGTCGATGCGGCGGCCGTGCGCTTCGCCACGTTCGCGGTGCCGGAGGGGGCGTGGGACGCCGAGACCGGGGTGCTCACCCTGAGCGATGTGCCCACGAGCCTCACGGCCGATGGGGCAGCCGCTTTCGGCAGCTACCCCGCAGGCACCGCGCTCGACCCGCTGTCGGCGACGATCGCGGTGAACGCCGAGTGCCTCGCGCCGGAGGACGAAGTCCTGGAGGTCGCGGTCACCTCCGCGGAGGCACCCGAAGCGGTCGCTGACGCCGGAGCCCCGGTGTGGCCGTGGGTCGCGGGTGGCATCGCGCTGCTGGTGATCATCGCCGGAGCCTGGGTGTTCGCCGTGCGCCGCCGCGCAGGGGCGGTGCGAGAATAGGCGCATGACCTCCGAGCAGCGCCCCCCGGTGGAGCACATCGAAATCCAGCCGTCCGTCGACGTATCCGTTCGCCGATCGCCGCGCTATGGACGATTCCTCCTCCTGGGGGCCACTGTCGGGGTCGTCGCGGCACTGCTCGTGGCCACCTTCTCGCAGCCGGCCGAGACCGAGCTGCCCGAGCAGGCGATGACCTACTCGTTCAGCACCGTCTTCGGCTTCTCGGCCCTCGTGTTCGGGTCGATCGGGGCGCTGCTGTTCGGTCTGCTCGCGCTGCTGCTCGACCGCACGGTCGGCCGCCGCACGCGCCCGTACACGGCCGAACACGAGCACGTCGCCTATGACGAGCCGGAGGACGAACCGGTGGATGCGACGGCGAGCGCGCCCGTGGACGGGACGGTCGCCGCACCGGCCACCGCGCCGGCCACAGCGCCGGCGCAGCCGGTCGACCCCGATGTGAACGCGCAGACGCGGGCCTGAGTGCACGTGTCCACGCCCACCACTAAGCGCCGGTAGACTGCACACGTGGCTACTGTCTCCCACAATCCCAATCCGTATTCCGAAGCCGGCGTCGATACCGCAGCGGGTGACCTCGCTGTCGAGTTGATGAAGTCGGCGGTTCGTCGCACCCACGGTCCCGAGGTCATCGGCGGGGTCGGCGGATTCGCCGGCATGTTCGACGCCAGCGCGCTGCTGGGCTACGAGCGCCCGCTGCTGGCCAGCAGCACGGATGGTGTGGGCACCAAGGTCGCGATCGCCCAAGCCATCGACAAGCACGACACGATCGGTCTCGACCTGGTCGGCATGGTGATCGATGACATCGTCGTGGTGGGCGCCAAGCCCCTGTTCATGACCGACTACATCGCCTGCGGCAAGGTCGTGCCGGAGCGCATCGCCGACATCGTCGCCGGCATTGCGCGCGGCTGCAGCGAGACCGGCACCGCGCTGGTCGGCGGCGAGACCGCGGAGCACCCCGGCCTGCTCGGCCCGAACGACTACGACGTCGCCGGCGCCGCAACCGGCGTGGTCGAGGCATCCCGCATGCTCGGCGCAGATCGCGTGCAGGCGGGTGATGTCGTCCTCGCGCTCGCCTCGAGCGGGCTGCACTCCAACGGCTACTCGCTCGTGCGGCACATCATCGCCGGCGCAGGCATCCGCTACGGCGACCGCGCGGTCGACCTCGGCGCGAACGGCGAGAGCTGGGGCGAGGCCCTGCTTGAGCCGACCCGGCTGTACACCTCGCCGCTGTTGCGCCTGATCGACGGGATCGACGGCGGCGTGCACGCGCTCAGCCACGTCACCGGCGGCGGCATCGCCGCCAACCTCGCGCGCGTGCTGCCGCAGGGCACCTGGGTCGACGTGGATCGCTCGACGTGGGCCCCGCCCGCTGTGTTCCAGGTGCTCGCCGAGCTCGGCGAGCTCGCGATCACGGCGACCGAGGGCACCTGGAACCTCGGCATCGGCTTCCTCGCCATCGTCTCGGCCGACACCGCGACCGCCGCGATCGCGGCGCTCGAGGCTGAGGGCATCGCGACCTGGCAGGTCGGCACCGTGCACGACTCCCCGCTGCCCACCGGCGGCGTGGCGTTCGAGCAGGGGGCCAAGGGCGTGGACGGCGGCGCGGTGCGCCTCGTCGGCGCATATCGCAACGGCGACGCCGGCAACGGCAGCGCATCCCAGACCAGCGGCAAGTAGTCGTAGACGGAGCAATTAACACCACATGTGCGGAATCGTCGGAATGGTCGGGCAAGGTCCCGTCAACCAGGACATCTACGACTCACTCCTTCTCCTCCAGCACCGCGGCCAGGATTCCACCGGCATCGCGACGGCCGGCGAGGCGGGCATCTTTCACATGGCCAAGGCGCGCGGGCAGGTGCGCGAGGCGTTCCGCACGCGCGACATGCGCTCGCTGCTCGGCAATTACGGCCTGGGGCACGTGCGCTATGCCACCTCGGGTGCGGCCGCGAGCAGCGAGGAAGAGGCGCAGCCGTTCTATGTGAACGCGCCGTACGGCATCGTGCTGGTGCACAACGGCAACCTCACCAACACGCGTGAGCTCACCCGCGAGCTGTTCCACACCGATCGCCGGCACCTGAACACGAGCTCCGACACCGAGCTGCTGCTGAACGTGCTCGCGAACGAGCTGCAGCAATCGATCAACGGCGTCGACCTCGACCCCGGGCAGATCTTCCAGGCCGTCACCCGGGTGCACGAGCGCGTCGAAGGCTCCTACGCCGCCGTCGCCCTCATCTCGGGCTACGGCCTCGTCGCCTTCCGCGACCCCTTCGGCATCCGCCCACTGATCCTCGGCCGGCGCACCTGCCCGAGCGGCCGCGACGAGTGGGTCGTGGCATCCGAGTCACTGGTGCTCGAGAACGGCGGCTTCGAGATCGTGCGCGACATCGAGCCCGGTGAGGCCGTGTTCATCGATCTTGACGGGACCATGTCTGCACGCCAGTGCGCGCCGAAGGCCCGGCTGACCCCCTGCGCGTTCGAGTACGTCTACCTCGCCCGGCCCGACACCGTCATGAACGGCATCTCGGTCTATGAGTCGCGGCTGCGGATGGGGGAGCGGCTGGCCGACACCATCGCCAAGCACGTCCCGGTCGAGACGATCGATGTGGTGATGCCGATTCCGGATTCCTCGCGCCCGGCGGCCATGCAGGTGGCCCGCAAGCTCGGCATCGAGTACCGGGAGGGGTTCTACAAGAACCACTACGTCGGTCGCACCTTCATCATGCCTGGGCAGGCCGTGCGCAAGCGCAGCGTGCGACAGAAGCTCAACGCGATGTCGAGCGAGTTCAAGGGCAAGCACGTGCTGCTCATCGACGACTCGATCGTGCGCGGCACCACGAGCAAAGAGATCATCCAGATGGCTCGGGATGCCGGTGCCGTCTCTGTGACCTTCGCCTCGGCCGCACCGCCCGTGCGGTACCCGCACGTGTACGGCATCAACATGCCCTCGCGGCAGGAGCTCGTCGCCCACGGGCGCACGATCCCCGAGGTCGCGGAGGTGCTCGGTGCCGATCACCTCGTGTTCCAGGAGATCGACGACCTGAGAGCGGCCATCATCGAGGGCACCGAGATCGACGACCTCGATCTGTGCTGCTTCGACGGTCGCTACGTCACCGGCACGGTCAGCGAGGAGTACCTGCGCTGGGTCGAGGGCACGCAGGTCTCGTAACGGGAACGGCGCGCGACCCCGCAGGCACGCAAAATCGCCACCCGGGCGATGCCCGAGCGGCGAATGCGGGTGTCGTTCACGACTGTGCTTACAAGGACTCTGCTTACAAGGACTTTGCTTACAAAGCCGGTGCCTACAGGATGCTGTCTGCAGGACCGGCGTCGTCAACGACGGGATGGACTACATGCCCTTGGCGGGCTCGCTCTCGTCTTCGTCGGCGTAGTCCGCCCACTTGTCGACGTAGAGATCGCCATCGTCCTGGGGCTGTCCGAGCTCACGCTCGAGTGCCGAAAGATTCACCGCGGGGCTGTAGGACTTGAGCTCCCGAGCGATCTTCGTGTGTTTAGCCTTCTGACGGCCACGCCCCATGCGAGACCCCCTCACGATAAGAGCTTCGGAACTGGCAGGCCCGAAGCATCACCAACCCGGCCAAGTGCCGGTAAGAGTAACATTCAGAATAGCATGCACCCGCGTGCGGCGGCCGCTTGGGCGCCCGCGCGACGGGACACAACTGAAGGAGGCGCACCATGTCAGACACCGCGAACGAGTTCGTTCCAGGGCCGGAGCTGAAGGGCGCCGTAATCGTTGGCCTCGTGCCGGATTCTCCCGCACGAGTGATGAACGAGGCCGCGCTGAACGCACGCCTGCGCGGGGTGCGCATCGTCGTCGTGCACGTGGACGTGACGCGCTTTGTGACCTTCGACGACCCGGACGGCTACGCCAGCTCGGCACCCGCCGATGTCGACATGGTCGCGCGGGCCCGCGAGAGCGAGTTCGTGCAGGCGCTGGCGGCGACGCAGCTGCAGGACGCCGGCGTGCAGTGGACCTTCCAACAGCTGGTCGGCGATCCCGCACTGGCGATCAAGGAGCTCGCCGACAAGATCGACGCCTCGCTGATCGTCGTCGGCACGCGCGATCGGGGCATCGGCGAGTCGATCCGCGAGTTCTTCACCGGCTCGGTGGCGGCGCGCCTCGCGCACCGCCAGCGTCGCCCCGTGCTTGTGGTGCCCCGCGATCACGAGGGCAAGGACGACGCCGAGCGCGCGGCGGCGGATCTCAGCGGCAGCTGACGGGCCGCAGCGGCGCCGCCGCAGGCTCAGCGGATGCGCTCCTGCAGGGCGGTTGCCGCGGCCTCCAGTCGGGCGATGAAGTCATCGACGACCGCGGGGTCGAGCGCGCCGCCGCGGGTGACGTGGGTGCGCAGTTCGACGCGCACGCGCGCCCGGATCTCGTTCAGCGCGGCGTCGGCACGGTGCAGCTGCGTGCGGGCGATCGTCCGGGCGTCGGCGCGCGAGTCTGTGGCGGCCGAGCCACGCGCCCCCACCGACTGCGCGTCGCGTGCCGCCGCGGCGAGGTCGGCATGCAGGCTGCGCATCGCGTCTTTGACGCCGGCGCGCACCTCGTCGGCGATGAGCCGAACCGAATCGGTGATCCCGGCCTCGATGCCCGCCATGTCGCCGGCGCGCGCCAGCACCTCGGCGCGGCCCGCGGCCGTGATCTCGTAGACGGTTTTGCGCCCCTCGATGCGCTTCGTGACGAGCCCCTCCTCCTCCAGCTTCGCCAGGCGCGGGTAGATCGTGCCGGCGCTGGGGGTGTAGGTGCCGCCCGTGCGGTCGGAGAGCGCCTGCATGATGTCGTAGCCGTGGCGGGGGCCCTCGCCGAGCAGGTTCAGGAGGTAGAGCCGCAGGTCGCCGTGCGAGAACACGGGGGTCATGACCGGGCCTGCCCGGTGTCGCCCGACGCGTCGCTCGCGCCGGTGTCGTCCGATGCCTCGCCAGCGCCAGCGCCAGCGCCAGCGCCAGCGCCAGCGTCGCCCGACGCGCCGCCCGACCATCCCGTGCTGCGCAGCAGCGTGAGGTCGCCCGAGACGCTGTTCACGCGCACGTCGACGAACTGGCCACTGAGCGTGCCGGTCGAGCCGGCGAAGTTGGTCATGCCGCTGCTGGAGTGCACGGTGCCATCGAGGGCGATCTTGCCGCTCACGCTGCGTACGACGTAGTTGGCGGGGTAGTGCTCGTCGATCCGGATCGTCGAGTTGCCGCTGACCGTGTTGATGTCGATCTGCGAGATCGGTCCTGCGCTGTCGAAGAGCACGTTGCCCGAGACGGTGTCGGCGCTCGCGCGGCGGATGGTGCCGGTGGCCGCGATGTCGCCCGAGACGCTGTTCGCGTTGAAGGCGCCGCGCAGCCCGCGCACCTGCACGTCGCCGTTCACGGCGTTGATGTCGACGTCGCCGGTGAGGCCGTCGACGAGCAGATCGCCCGAGACCGTGTTGAGCTTCGCGTCCGTCGTGAGTCCCGACACGAGCGCACTCGCCGAGACGACGCCGAGGGTGAGGGCGACGGTGCGCGGGACGACGATGCTGATGTCGGCCTTGGCGCCGCCGGCGCCGAACTGCCCGAACACGCTGAGGAAGTTGTCCCAGCGCAGTTGCGGGTGGTCGATCTCGAGCGCGTCGCCCGTGATCTCGATGCGCAGGTCCTTCTGGGTGACCGAGTGCACTTCGATCCGGGCGCCGGGCTCGTCATGGGCGATCACGTCGATCTGCCCACCGATCAGGCCGATCTTCAGCGAGCGCACGTGCTCGATGTCGATCACGCGCGTCTCGCCGGGGTGGATCAGCCACTTTTCGAGAGTCATGAGGTGCTCCTTGGATCCGGTTCAGGGAACGCGATGTATCGCGTTGGGAACACGATAACACGATATATCGCGAGTGCAAGGGGTGAGTGCAAGGGGCACTGGCCGATGCATCCATCCCACAGCGAATGCACAGCACCGATAGCGTGGTGCCGTGACCGCTGCCCCGTCCTTCGCCTGGCGCACCCTCGGTCTGGTCGCACTGGGCGGTGCCGCCGGGGCCGGCCTGCGCGCGGCGCTGCTGTGGCCCGGGGTGCTCGGCGAGGGCCTCGCGATTCCCGCGACCGCGGCGGTGAACGTCGTGGGCGCGGCGCTGCTCGGCCTCCTGCTCGGGGTGATCGGGGCGCGGCATCCCGTCCTTCGCGCGTTTGCCGGCACCGGCCTGCTCGGCGGCTTCACCACCTTCTCGGCATTCGCGCTGCAGCTGGCGACGAGCACGCCGTGGGCCGCGGTGCTGCTCGCGCTCGCCACGATGGTGCTCGGCGTGCTCGCCGCGGGCGCGGGCCTGCGCCTCGGACGCGCGCTCGCGCATCGCGGCGGCGGCACCGACGCGCCGGAGCTGGCCGAATGAACCCGCTGCTGTTGCTCGCGGTCGCTGCCGCGGGTGGACTCGGCGCCGCAGCGCGCTACCTCGTCGACGTCGGGGTCGGGCGCCGCGTGGGCGGGGCGTTTCCCTGGGGCATCCTCGTCGTGAACGTCTCAGGCTCGCTCCTGCTCGGCGCGCTGACCGGGTTGGCGCTGCATGCAGCGTGGCTCTGGATGCTGGGGGCCGGGCTGCTCGGGGGCTACACGACGTTCTCGACCGTCGCGGTTGAGACGTGGCTGCTTGCCGAGGCCGGGGCGCGGCGCGCGGCCTGGGGGAACGCGCTCGGCTCGCTGCTGGCCTGTGTCACCGCGGCGGGCGCGGGAGTGTTGCTCGGCGCCTGGATCGCGGGTGCACTCGCGTGATCGCGGATCGCACCGGCCACCCCGGCCCCCCTGCATTACGCACGGCCACGGGCGGTCGGGGGCACGCGCGGGGTGCGTGCGATACTGAAGCGGTCGATGGCGGCGACGTTTCGACAGCTTCGTTTCGATGGTGCCGGTGCGCGGGTGCGCCGGAAGCCCACAACCCGACTGAAGGCAGCCTGTGTCGAATCTTGCCGTTCTGAGCCTGCGCAACCGCGCGCTCATCGCGCTCATCACGATCGTCGCGGCGGTCTTCGGTGGCTTGGCGCTGACCAACCTCAAGCAAGAACTCATCCCGTCGATCGAGTTTCCGCAGCTGACGATCGTCGCCACCTACCCGGGTGCATCGCCTGACGTCGTCAACAACGATGTGTCGACGCCGATCGAGACCGCGATCCAGGGCGTGCCCGGCCTCGAGTCGACGACCGCGACGAGCACCACCAACGCTTCGGTGATCTCCGCGTCCTTCGCGTACGGGACGAACCTCGCCACCGCCGAGCAGAAGCTCATGCAGGCGATCAACCGCATCAAGGGGCAGCTGCCCGAGGGCATCGACCCGCAGGTGCTCGCCCTCTCGATCGATGACTTCCCGGTGATCCAGCTGGCGGTCACCGGTTTCGACGACCAGGAGGCGATCCAGGCGCAGCTCGAGGCATCCGTGATTCCCGAGCTCGAAGACGTCAAGGGCGTCAACGCCGCCGCGATCGTCGGCGGGGTGACCCAGCGCATCACGATCACCCCGGATCCCGCACAACTGGCGGCGACCGGCTTCAGCAACGCGGCGATCCGCGACGCGCTCGACAAGAACGGCGTGCTCTTTCCCGGCGGGCAGATCACCGAGGGCGAGAACTCGCTGACCGTGCAGACCGGCGCGAAGATCGAGTCGCTCGACGCCATCCGGCAGCTGCCCCTGGTGCCCGCCGACGCCGCCCAGTTCGAGGCGGGTCTCGTGACGATCGCAGATGTCGCCGCCGTCGAGCAGACCCTCGCGCCTGTCACGAGCATCTCTCGCGTCGACGGCAAGCCGGCCGTGACCATCGCCATCACGAAGCTGCCCGCAGCGAACACCGTCGACGTCTCGAAGGGGGTGCTCGCGGTCCTCCCCGAGCTGGAGACCGCGGTTCCCGGGGTGAGTTTCACGGTCGTGTTCGACCAGGCGCCCTTCATCCAGCAATCGATCGACGCGCTTGCCCAGGAGGGCCTGCTCGGCCTGCTGTTCGCCGTCATCGTCATCCTGATCTTCCTGATGTCGGTGCGCTCGACCCTGGTGACGGCCATCTCGATTCCGACCAGCGTGCTGATCACCTTCATCGGCATCCAGGCGTTCGGGTACACGCTGAATATCCTGACCCTGGGCGCGCTCACGATCGCCATCGGCCGCGTCGTGGACGATTCGATCGTGGTGATCGAGAACATCAAGCGTCACTACGTCGGTGACGCCGACAAGCGCCGCGCGATCCTGCTCTCGGTGCGCGAGGTCGCCGCCGCGATCACCGCGTCCACGATCACCACCGTGGCGGTGTTCCTGCCGCTCGCCTTCGTCAGCGACGTCACGGGCGAGCTGTTCCGCCCGTTCGCCCTGACCGTGACGATCGCGATGGTCGCCTCGCTGTTCGTGGCGCTGACCATCGTGCCCGTGCTCGCATACTGGTTCCTCAAGCCGGGGACGCAGGTGGTGGATGCCGAGGGCAACGCCATCGACCCACAGCATCCTGCCGCACCGCCCACGCGTCTGCAGCAGGCATACCTGCCCATGCTGCGCTGGACCTTGAAGCACTCCGGGGTCACGCTCGTGCTGGCCGTGCTGGTGCTCGGCGGGACGCTCGCGCTCGCACCGCTGATGAAGACGAACTTCCTCGGCGACTCGGGGCAGAACACCTTCACCATGACGCAGCGCCTCGGCCCCGCGGCGAGTCTTGCCAGCGAGGACGCGGCGGCGCAGCAGGTGGAAGAGCTCCTGTTGCAGATCGACGGCATCGAGACGGTGCAGGTGTCGATCGGCTCGTCGGGCTCCGCGCTTCGGGATGCGTTCAGCGGTGGTGGCGGCGGCGTGACGTACTCGGTCACCACCGCGGCGGGTGCCGATCAGCTCGCCCTGCGCGACGAAGTCACCGCGCAGGTGGCGACGCTCGAGAACGTGGGCGAGATCTCCATCGGCGGCGCGGGCGGCGGCTTCGGCTCGAGCGACATCGAGATCGACATCTCGGCGCCCGACCGCGCCACCCTCGAGGAGGCGACCCAGGCGGTCGTCGACACGATCAGCGGCGGATCCGGCATCGGGCAGGTCACCAGCAACCTCAGCAACGCGCTGCCGTACATCGGGGTGGTCGTCGATCGTGACGCCGCCGCGCGCCTCGGCCTGAGCGAAGTCGCCGTCGGCGCCCTCGTCTCGAGCTCCATGCAGCCGCAGCGCGTTGGCGCCGTCGAGATCGACTCGCGTTCGCTCTCGATCTACCTTGCAGCGAACGCTTCGCCGGCGACGCTCGACGAGCTGCGCCAGCTGATGATCCCGAGCGCGCTCGGCCCGATTCCGCTCGAGCAGGTCGCCACCGTCGCCGAGACGGTGGGCCCGACCTCGGTGACCACCGAGCGCGGGGTGCGCACCTCGACCGTCACCGTCACGCCCTCCACCGACGACCTGAGCGCGGCGTCGGCCGCGGTGAGCACGGCGCTCGACACGGTGGCGTTGCCCGCGGGTGCGAAGGCCGCCGTGGGCGGCGTCGTCTCGCAGCAGAACGAGGCGTTCGCGCAACTCGGACTCGCCCTGCTCGCGGCGATCCTCATCGTCTACATCGTGATGGTCGCGACCTTCAAGTCGCTGCGGCAGCCGCTGCTGCTGCTGATCTCGGTCCCCTTCGCGGCGACCGGGGCGATTCTGCTGCAGATCATCTCCGGCGTGCCGCTGGGGGTGGCATCCCTGATCGGCGTGCTGATGCTCATCGGCATCGTGGTGACGAACGCGATCGTGCTCGTCGACCTGGTCAACCAGTACCGCGAGCACGGGCTCAAGGCGCACGACGCCGTCGAGGCGGGCGCCGCGCGGCGTCTGCGCCCCATCCTGATGACCGCGCTCGCCACGATCTTCGCGCTCCTGCCGATGGCGCTCGGGATCACCGGGCACGGCGGCTTCATCTCGCAACCGCTCGCCATCGTCGTGATCGGTGGCCTCATCTCCTCCACGGTGCTGACGCTGATCGTGCTGCCCACGCTCTACAACCTCGTCGAGGGCGCGCGCGAGCGCCGAGCCGACAAGCGCCGGGCGAAGGCCGCGGTGGGCGGCGAGGGCGATGACGAGACGGATGCCGCTGCCGGCGCCGGTGACGGTGTCGGTGTCACGCCCAGCGCGACGGCGCCGCGCAGCCGCCGCGATCTGCGAGCCCAGACCGAGGGCTGAGCGCGCAGCGGCGACGCTTCGGTGGCGCGGCGGTGACGGCGGCTCTCAGCTTCGGGCCAGTCGCATCCGCTACACTCATGCGGTCGGCTCTGGACACTGCGCGTCGCGCGCGGATGGGTTTGTGAGTCCAAGGGGCCGATGGTGGGCGCGAATCCGCGCCGACGACCATCAGATTGAATGGCCCCCGGCCGACGACAGTCCGGGTTGCTCCGCGCCGCTCTCGCGGCGCTGTGTGGAGCGCTGTTCTCGCATGAAGAGAAACCCAGAAGGACACAGCTATGCCCAAGAACAACAAGCCTGCCGGCGCGAGCCGAGGCAAGAACTTCGAGCCGCGCTACGGCGAGAAGAAGACCTCCTTTCACGAGCGGACCGGTCGCGGACGCCCGGCCGAGGCCCGCGGCGCGAAGCCGGGGAGCCGCAGCGCCGGCCACCGCGGCTACCGTCCCGAGAGCGACGAGACGTCGGCGCCCAAGGCGCGCTGGTCGAACGAGCAGCGCGCCGGCCGCGACGAGGCACGCACCCGCGGCGCCCGCGGCCCGCAGTCGTATGACGAGCGTCGCCCCTCCGGTGAGCGCGCCTCGTACGGTGAGCGTGCCTCGTACGGCGGGCGCCCCTCGTCCGGCGATCGGACGGCTCGCGGAGGCTACGGCGACCGGCCCGAGCGTGGCTCCGCAGGCGAGCGCGGCGCATATGGTGATCGCGCGCAGCGCGGCTCGTACGGCGACCGGCCCGAGCGCGGTTCCGCAGGCGGGCGCGGCGCGTATGGCGAGCGCCCCGCGCGCGGTGGCCGTCCCGGCTTCGGCAGTGAGCGCGCCGACCGCACCGAGCGTCCGCGCTACGAGAGCGAGCGCCCGAGCCGTTCCTTCGACGGCGAGCGCAAGCCCCGCCACCGCAGTGACCGTCCGGCATACGGCAACGACCGCCCGGCGTACGGCAGTGACCGCAACGACCGTCCGGCGTACGGCAACGACCGCAACGACCGCAACGACCGCAACGACCGTCCGGCGTACGGCAACGACCGCGGTGACCGTCCGGCGTACGGCAACGACCGTTCGGCTCGCGGCTTCGGCGCGCAGGGTTCGTCTGGGCGCGGGTCGTACGGTGATCGTCCCTCGTACGGTGATCGTCCCTCCTCCGGTGAGCGCCCCGCCCGCGGCGGCCGCACCGACGTCTCGAGCGGCCACGGTCAGCGTGGCGCGTACGGCGACAGCCGCGCCGAGCGCCCCCGCACCAGCAGCGACCGCCCGGCGCGCGCATTCGACGGCGACCGTACCGGTCGCCCGGCGCGGTCGTTCGACGGCGACCGCCGCGAGCGCGGCTCGTACGAGCGCTCCGGCTCCGGCTACGGCGAGCGCTCCGGCTCCGGCGACCGCGGCGCCCGCGGCGGCCGTCCCGACTTCAACGCCGACCGCTCCGCCCGCGGCGGCCGTCCCGATTTCAACCCTGAGCGTCGCGAGCGCGGCGACCGGCCCCGCTACGAGCGCTCTGACCGCGACCGTGCCGACCGCGGCCGCACCGACGGCTCCCGGGCCGACCGCGACCGCCGTCCCGCGGCATCGCGCAACGACTGGAACGCCAAGCCGGAGCGCTCGTCCACGCAGGAGGCGCACGTCGACGTCGTGCACGAGCGGTTGCAGGCGCAGGCGATCGAGGCGGTGGAGGTCGCGGGCGTGAGCTTCGGCGACCTCGGCCTCGGCGGCAACATCGTGAACGCACTCGCCGAGCTCGGCGCGCCCACCCCGTTCCCGATTCAGGCGGCGACCATCCCCGAGATCCTTCGCGGCCGCGACGTGCTCGGTCGTGGGCGCACCGGCTCGGGCAAGACGATCGCATTCGGCGCACCGCTGGTTGAGACCATCCTGCGCTCGCAGGCAGGGCAACGTCGTGAGTTCGGGCGCAACCCGCGCGCGCTCATCCTCGCCCCCACCCGCGAGCTCGCGCTGCAGATCGACCGCACCGTGCAGCCGATCGCCCGCAGCGTCGGCCTGTTCACCACGCAGATCTATGGTGGCGTGCCGCAGGCGCGCCAGGTGGGCGCGCTGCGAAAGGGCGTCGACATCATCATCGGCACCCCGGGGCGCATCGAAGACCTCATCGAGCAGGGCAAGCTCGACCTCAGTGAGGTGCGTGTCGCCGTGCTCGACGAGGCCGACCACATGTGCGAGCTCGGCTTCCTCGAGCCCGTGCAGCGCATCCTTCGCCACACCGCGGAGGGCTCGCAGAAGCTGCTCTTCTCGGCAACCCTCGACCGCGAGGTCTCGGCGCTGGTGGACGAGTTCCTCGTCGACCCCGCCGTCTACGAGGTCGCGGGCGAAGACCAGGCATCGAGCACGATCGACCACCAGGTCCTCGTCATCGAACACCGCGCCAAAGACGAGGTGCTCGAGCAGCTCGTCGACCGGGAGGGCAAGACGCTCGTCTTCGCCCGCACGCGCGCCTACGCCGAGCGTCTTGCCGAGCAGTTCGATGAGGCCGGCATCCCCTCGGTCTCATTGCACGGCGACCTCAACCAGGCCCGTCGTACGCGCAACCTGCAGCGGATGACCTCGGGCAAGGTCCGCGTGCTCGTGGCGACGGATGTCGCAGCCCGCGGCATCCACGTCGACGATATCGACCTCGTGATCCAGGCCGACGCGCCCGATGAATACAAGACGTACCTGCACCGCGCCGGCCGTACCGGCCGTGCGGGCGCCGAGGGGCGTGTGGTGACGCTGATCACCCGCCAGCGCCGCCGTCGCATGAGCGAGATGCTCGAGCGCGCCGAGATCACGGCGCCGTTCACCGACGCGGGCCCCGGCGATGAGGTGCTCGAAGAGCTCTCGGGCCGGGTGGCCACGGTGGCCGAGCTGACGACCACCGCCCGCAACGACTGAGCGCCCGCAACGACTGAGCGCTGCAACGACTGAGCGCTGCAACGACTCAGCACTGCAACGACTCAGCGCGCAACGACTCAGCGCGCAACGGCTCAGCGCCCTTGACGATGCCCTCGCTCCCCGGAGCGGGGGCATCGTCGTGTTTCGGTGCACCCGCGCTGCGACGCCGCCTCTGGGGCCTTGCGACCTCGTGTCTCGTCCTGCTTAGACTGGGCGTGCATCGACGGCAATGGGGCCGGTTCGGATGCCGAGCGAAGGAGCATCATCATGGATCGCGTTCTGTATGGCGAAGACCACGAGGCATTCCGCGAGGTCGTCAAGGCCTTCGCCAAGAAGTACGTCACGAATGCACAGCGTGAGGCCTGGGATGCCGCGGGCGAGATCGATCGCGAGACCATGCTCGCCGCGGGGGCAGCAGGGCTGATCGGCCTCTCGGTGCCGGAGGAGTACGGCGGCGCCGGCATGTTGCACGATTTCCGATACCGCGCCATCGTCAACGAGGAGATCATCGGTGCGGGCTCCGGCTCGCTTGCCAGCGCGTTCGGCATCCAGGATGACCTGGCGGTGCCGTACCTCGTGCACTTCGGCACCGACGAGCAGAAGGCCAGGTGGCTGCCGGGGATGGCCACCGGCGAGATCATCGGCGCCCTGGCGATGACCGAGCCGGGTGCCGGGAGCGACCTGCGCGGCGCGACGACCACGGCCAAGAAGGTGGAGGGCGGTTACCTCGTCAACGGGGCCAAGACCTTCATCTCGAGCGGCAAGACCGCGGATGTGATCGTGACCTTCGTGAAAACCGGTGAGGGCAATCGCCCCGACGCATTCAGCCTGATCCTCATCGAGAACGGCATGGCCGGGTTCGAGCACGGCAAGACGCTGAGCAAAATGGGCTTTCACGGGCACGACACCGCCGAGCTCTCGTTCGCCGACGTGTTCGTCCCGGACGCCACCCTGCTCGGTGCCGCCGAGGGACACGGCTTCGTGCAGCTGATGAAGAACCTGCCGCTTGAGCGCCTCACGATCGGCGTGGCGGCCGCGGCCGCGGCGCAGGCCGCGTTCGGGTGGACGCTCGCCTACGTCAAGGACCGCGAGGCGTTCGGCGAGCGCATCGCCGACTTCCAGAACACCCGCTTCCGCCTGGCCGACATCGCGGTGACGGTTGATGTGATCTGGGCCTACATCGACCGGGCGATCACCCTCTACGGCGAGGGTGCGCTCACGGCGGAGGAAGCCGCGAAGGTGAAGTTTTGGACCACCGAGCGCGAGTGGGAGGTGCTCGATACCTGCGTGCAGCTGCACGGCGGCTATGGGTATATCACCGAGTACCCGATCGCCCGGGCCTTCCTCGATGCGCGCGTGCACCGCATCTACGGCGGCACGAACGAGATCATGCGCGAGATCGTGGGGCGCCAGCTCGCGGGGCGTCGCTAGCGCGCCGGCGGGTGGCTCGCGCCGGCACCGTGTGGTGCGAGCCCGGTGGCTAGAAGGGTGACCAGAACCAAAACACCGCTGCGGTGAGCGCCCAGAAGCCGATCATGAACGCCCAATCCCGCGCCCGGAATGGCACGAGGTGGCGTTCGGTGCGCGTGGGATAGGCGCCGAACGCCCTGGAATCCATCGCGAGGGCGACGTGCTCGGCATGCCGGATCGCGCTCGCCAACAGCGGCACGATCGTGCCGGCGGTGCGGCGCAACCAGGCGATCGGGCCGCGCCCGCCGCCCAGCCCGCGCACGCGGTGTGCGGCGCGGATCACCTCGAGCTCGTAGCCGAAGCGGGGCAGGAAGCGATATGCGGCAAGGGCGGTGTAGCCGATGCGGTACGGCACCTTGAGCTGCTGCACGAGGGCGCGCACGAGGTCGGGCCCGGTCGAGGTGAGGCCGCCGATCAAGGCGAGCGAGAACACGGCACCCAGGCGAAGCGCGGTCGCGGCGCCGACCAACAGCGCGCCGCCGTAGAAGGTCCAGTCCCCGATGTGCAGCAGCGGCACCGATTGGTCGACGCTGCCAGTGTCTGCCCACAGCGCGAAGCTGAGGGTGATGATGCCCATCGCGAGCGGCGCGGCGACGAGGAGCACGAGCAGCATGGTGCGGCTCAGTCGCGCACCGATCAACAGGAGGGCGTAGGCGAGCACGATCAGCGTGATCGGGGTCGCCAGGTCGCGCGCGAAGATGACGAGGAGCATGGCGGGGATCGGCCCCGCCAGCTTGGCGAGCGGATTGAGGCGGCCGAGCAGGCTTCGTGTGCCCCGGGCCGCGTAGGGGTCGAAACGGCGTGGCGTGCGCGGGGTGGCATCGGTGGCCACGGTGCTCACGCCGCCCAGCTCGCCGCCCATCGCGCTCAAGTCGCCGCCCATCGCGCTCAGCTCGCCGCTCACGGCACTCACGCTGCCGACCCCGGGAGCTCGGACAGTCGCACGAGGCCTCGCAGCTCGGGGTGGCCCTGCGTGCCGCTCAGCGCGGTCACGAGCGGCGGCACCTGCAGGCCCACCCGCGCCACCCAGTCCGGGTCGGCGAAGATCTCGGCGGTCGGGCCGTGCGCGAGCAGGCGCCCGTTGTGCATGACCGCCGTGCGGGTGGCGTATTCGGCGACGAGCTGCATGTCGTGGGTCACGACGATCACCGTGGTGCCCGCGGCGTTGAGCTCTTGCAGCAGGCCGAGCAGCTCGTCGGCGCGGGCGCGGTCCTGACCGAATGTGGGCTCGTCGAGCGCGAGCACCGGCGCGCCGGCGATGAGCGCCGTGCCGACCGAGAGCCGCCGCTTCTCGCCGCCCGAGAGGAGGAAGGGGTGCGTGTCGGCCTTGTCGGCGAGGCCGAAGCGCTCGAGCATGTCGCCGACGCGCTGCTCGATCTCGTCGTCGTGCACGCGGTTGATGCGCAGTCCGTGTGCGAGCTCGTCGAAGACGGTCCCCGCGATGAACTGGTGCTCGGGGTTTTGGAAGACGAAGCCGATCTGTGCGGCGAGCGCGCGCACATCCGAGCGCGCCGGGTCGAGGGTGCCGACCCGGATCTTGCCTTTCGGCGGTGCGATCACGCCGGCAATCGCCTGAACGAGGGTGGTCTTTCCGGCGCCGTTCTCGCCGACCACCGCAAGAAACTCGCCGGCGTGCACCTCGAGGTCGATGTCGCTGAGCACCGGGGTGCGGCCGCGCTGCAGGCTCAGGCCACGCACCTCGATCAGGGGGGTGGATGCGGCGGCCGTGGCATCCACACCCGGCGCGGGCCTCCAGCCGGCCAGCGCGGCCGGTGCCGGGGCGGCGTCGAGGGCGTGCCGAAGCTCGGCGGCGGTCAGCGGGAGCGGCTCGAGCGCATAGCCGGCGCCGCGCAGGCGCAGGGCCGCGAGCGTCGCGGTGGGGAGCCAGACACCCATGGCGACGAGTTCTTCGGCGTGCGTGCGCAGCACCGCTTCGACCGGGCCGTCGAATGCGAGGTGTCCTGCCCGGTCGATCACCACGACACGGTCGACGAGCGCGATCGCCGCGTCGAGATTGTGCTCGATGAGCACGATCGAGTGGCCGCCGGCCGCGACGAGCTCCGACAGCGCCGCGTAGACGTCGTCGATGCCCTGTGGGTCGAGGTTGGCGGTGGGTTCGTCGAGCACCAGGATGGGGGCGCCGATCGCGAGTGCGCAGGCGATCGCGAGGCGCTGCCGACCCCCGCCCGAGAGGGTGTCGGGATTGGCCGCGCGGTGCTCCCACAGGCCGACGCGGCGCAGCGCGGCCTCGGCGCGGGCGAGGACCTCGTCCACCGGCATCCGCAGATTCTCAGGGCCGAAGGCCACCTCGTCGAGCACCGTGCCGGTGACGATCTGCGAGTCGGGGTCTTGGAAGACCATCGACACGTGGGTGCTCAGCTCGGCGACGGTGGTGTCGGCGGTGTCGTTGCCCGCAACGGTCACGCGGCCGGTCAGCTCGGCCGGGAGCGCGTGCGGGATGAGCCCGTTCAGCGAGAGCGCGAGCGTCGATTTGCCCGAACCGCTTGGGCCCAGCAGCAGCACGACCTCGCCGCGGCGGACGTCGAAGGTGATCGCCTCCGGCGTTGCACGGGCTGCGCCCTCGTGCGTGATGCCCACGTGCTGCACGCGAAGCGTCGCCGCGACATCGCCGTCACTGGCAGGGTGCCGGAGGGCAGACTCAATCGTCACGGGCGTCTTCTCGCAAAGGATAGGGTTACCTAAACTTAGCCGAGCCGTGTCGGTGTTGCAAAGGTGTGTCGGCGGCATCCACGCCCGAGGGCTCGGCGCAATCCCCACCCGAGGGTGCTGGGCTGCCGTGGCGCAACCGGCGCCGCTGCGTCGCCATCAGGACGTTGCCGCCCGCCTGCGCCGTGGGCGCCGCGCCTAGCGACGGCGGGTGGTGCCGCGCGAGACGCCGGCGCGTGCGAGTGCCGCCGCCACACCGCGCCCGATCAGCGTGAAGCCGAGCGGCGAGAGGAAGAACAGCGAGATGTAGATGATCTGGGTCACCAGGGCGAAGCGCTCGGCGTCGAAGGTCGTCCACACCAGCAGGCCGAAGGCGAGCCCACCGACGATCGGGGGGATGTAGTACAGCCAGGTGTCCCAGCGGCGATAGCGGAAGATCACGAAGACGAGCTCCTGCAGGAGGCCGATCAGCAGGGCGGTGCCGAGGAACGCCGCGGCGAGGTGCGGTGCGAACGCGAGGCCCACCAGCGCCGAGAGCATGTTGGTGATCAGTGCGACCAGCGGCATCCGCAGCAGCGATTGCGCGATCACGCCGGGCAGGAAGTACACGCCGATCATCGCGCCGTACAGCAGCGGCACGGTCGCCGAAATCAGGAAGCTCGCATAGGCGAGTCCCGCCGACACGAGTCCCGCTGCGACGCCGATGGCGGCGCAGGTGAGCAGTACGCGGGTCGAGAGCAGGGATGATTTACGGGCCACGGTGTCAGCGTACCGCTCGGGCCCGGGCGCACCGAAACGTTTGTCGTCGCGAGGGATGCCGCAGCCCGGCGCGGCGCTCACTCGTCAGGCCGGGCGGCGCGCTCGGCGCCCTCAGCGCTGCCCGCCGAGGCGACGCTGACGGGTTGTGAGCCGCACCCCCGGCATCGGTGGCGCGGGGATGCGCTCGTCGCCGTGCCCGGGAACGCGCCCGAAGCGCGGGGAGTCGCGCTCCCAGTCCTCGCGCGCCGCCACGATCTCCTCGTGGGTGCGGCCCACGAAGTTCCACCACATGATGATCTGCTCCGGGAACGGCTCGCCGCCCACCAGGAACACGGTCGCGCCGTCGGGCGCGTACACATCGATGTGCTCACGCCCGATCCCGAGGTAGAGCAGCGCCTCATCATCGACGCGGGTGCCGGTCGCGACATCGGTGCTCGAGTCGGTGTTGGCCTCGGTGCTGGTCTCGCCGGTCGCGACCTCGATCGTGCCCACGACGCCGAGGAGGGCGTACTCCCAGTGCGCGTGCAGCGGCAGGCGCACGGTCGCGCCGGCCGCGATGCGCACTTCGGCACCCACGATGGGGGTGTGCGCGGTCGCCGGCGAGGTCACGCCACCGAACTCGCCCATCACGACCAGCGCCTCGAGGCCGGGCGCGCTCAGGCGGGGCAGTTCGGTGTGCTGCTCGAACGCAGGGGCCATGTGCCGGGCCGATTCGGGCAACGCCACCCAGAGCTGGAGCGCATCGAGGGGGATCTCCTCCTCGCCCAGCGAATACTCGGAGTGCGCAATGCCATGACCGCTGGTCATCAGGTTGAGCGCTCCGCGGGTCACCACGACGTCGCTGCCGATCGTGTCGCGGTGGCGAACCTCGCCCAGTAACGGCCACGTGACGGTCTGCAGGCCGATGTGCGGGTGCGGCTCTACGCGCATGCGCGTGGGTTGCGGGCCGAAGCGGTCGAGGAAGCACCAGGCACCCACCATCGGGAGGTCGCGCTGGGGCAAGGTGCGCCGCACGTGCATATTGCGCACGCCACCGAGGGGCACTTCGCGCGCCTGCAGGATCACGGCCATCGGGCCCGTGCACTCGGCCGCAGTGACGCGATCTTCGGTGCCTACGTCGAGCCGGCTCATGGTGCGGTGCTCGCCTCGGCCCCCTCCGGCCACGAGATCACGGCGCCGGGCACATCGTGCGCACGGACCCACGCCTGCACGTAGCTGCACACCGGAACAATGCGCGAGCCGCGGGCCGTGGCATCCGTCACCGCGAACTTCACGAGCGCTCCGGCGAGGCCCTGGCCCGCGAAGTTCGGGTCGACGTGGGTGTGGTCGAAGGTGATCTCCCCGTCGCCCTGCACGAAGTGGGCGTACCCCGCCTCGGCATCGCCGACCTTGATCAGGTAGCTGCTGCGCTCGTCGTCGCGTTCGATGCGGATGTCGTCGGTCATGATGCAACCCTTTCAGATTGTGGCGTGGCGGCTCTGCCGCGCCCTCCTCTCAACCTACGCCGCGGTGCCGCCTATTCCCAGCGGGGCGGGCCGTGGTGGCGCTGGCCGCGGGTTGGCGAGGCGCGGCGCGGCGCGCAGTCGGCGCCGGCCGTGGAGGGGTCGCGCGCCCGTGGAGGGGTCGCGCCCATGGAGAGCGCCGGCCGTGGAGGGGGAGTGCGGGCCGGGGAAGCGCAGCCGGTGGTGGGCACGGCGCCGCGCGGGCACCGCTGCCGCACACCATGCGGCAGACTCAGGGAATGCCCAATCCCGCGCCGTCCGAGGCGCCCCTGCCCCTGCTCGACCGCCTGCCGCGTGGCGTCGACGCCGACCCCGACGCGCTGTACTCCGGTTTCGTCGAGTGGGCGGAGGAGGCCGGGTTCTCGCTGTACCCGGCGCAGGACGAGGCCGCGATCGAGATCGTCTCGGGTGCGAACGTGATCCTCTCGACGCCGACGGGTACCGGTAAGTCGCTGGTCGCGATCGCCGCGCATGCCGCGGCCGTCGCGCGCGGGGGTCGGAGCTACTACACGGCGCCCATCAAGGCGCTGGTGAGCGAGAAGTTCTTCGCGCTGATCGACGTGTTCGGCGCGGAGAACGTCGGCATGGTGACGGGGGATTCCTCGGTCAACGCCGACGCCCCGATCATCTGCTGCACCGCCGAGATCCTCGCCAATGCCGCCCTCCGGCATGGGGCCGACACCCCGGTCGACCAGGTCGTCATGGACGAATTTCATTACTACGGCGACCCCGATCGCGGCTGGGCCTGGCAGGTGCCCCTGCTGCT
>JAGQTK010000139.1 GCA_020439065.1 Microthrixaceae bacterium | reverse complement strand
CACCCGGGGAGCGCCGCTACGGCTCCCTCCCCGGGCAAGGCGCGTCTGCGACGCGGCGCGATCATCGCGTCGTTTCTGTTGCCCGCGCTCGTCGTGCTTGGGGCGCTGGTCGTATACCCCATCGTCTTCACGGTCATCCGATCGTTCTATGACCAAAGCGGCCAGAGCTTCGCCGGCTGGGACAACTACGTCACCATGTTCACGAACGACACGACGTTCACGGCCATTCGCAACAACATCATGTGGGTCATCGTGGCGCCCGCATCCTGCACGATTCTCGGGCTGATCTTCGCGGTGCTGCTCGAGAAGCTGAAGTGGAAGACCGCGTTCAAGCTCATCATCTTCATGCCCATGGCGATCTCGATGCTCGCGGCCGGCGTGATCTTCCGCGGCATGTTCCAGGAGAGCCCGAACCTCGGCGTCGTGAATGCGACGATCGTCGGGATCGGCAACATCTTCTCCGACTCCGCCAACTACCCGGGTGCGAGCGCGCGCGACGGGTTCGGCATCGTCAAGGATCGCGGCGTCATCGCGAGTGAGGGCACGATCACGCCCGGCAACACCCAGGACTTCCCGCTCACGGGCATCCGCACCTCCAGCCTGCCGGAGGACGCCGTACAGGCGACCCCCGCGCCCCGCGCCGGCGACACCCAGATCACCGGCACGGTGTTTCTCGATGTGGTCCGCGGTGGTGGCGGTACAGACGGTCAGATCGAGCCGGGCAAGAGCGGGCTTCCCGGCATCCGCGTCGATGCCGTGGCCGCCGATGGCTCGATCCACGGCTACGCGACCACCGGTGCGGGAGGCGAGTTCGTGATCGACGGGCTCACCGCCGGGGCGCAGTACACGGTCGCCCTGCCCGCATCGAACTTCGACGAGGGCTTCCAGGGTGTCTCATGGCTGAGCGCCGCATTCATCAACGGCGTGGTGATCCTCTCCTACATCTGGATCTGGGCGGGGTTCGCGATGGTGATGATCGCCTCCGGCCTCTCGGCGATGGACCGCTCCCTGCAGGAGGCCTCTCGCATCGACGGGGCGAACGAGTGGCAGGTCTTCACCCGCATCACCGCACCGCTGCTCTCGCCCGTGCTGATCGTCGTGTTCGTGACGCTCATCATCAACGTGCTGAAGATCTTCGACCTGGTCTACGTCATCCCGCCCGGCGCCTCCAAACCCGCTGCGAATGTGATCGCGGTCGAGATGTGGACCGTTTCGTTCGGCGGCGGTGCCAATCAGGGGCTCGGCTCGGCGCTGGCGATCCTGCTGCTCGTGCTCGTGTTGCCCTCGATGATCATCAACGTCCGCCGATTCCGTGAGGACCGCAGCCGATGAGCGAACTCACCCTCGTGCGTCCGAAGAAGACCGTCGTGCAGCGGATCCTCGGTGTCTTCAGCTCCAGCATCGTGAACATCGTGCTGCTGGTGGTCGCCGTGTTCTGGCTCGTCCCCACGGTCGGCCTATTCATCACCTCGCTGCGCACCGCCGGGGACATCGCGGCCAGCGGCTGGTGGACGGTCTTCACCGCGCCGGCGCAGCTCACGATCGAGAACTACACGAATCTGCTGTCGAACACGACGATCACCGGCTCGTTTCTGAATACCGTCGTGATCGCCGTGCCCACGACCATCCTCGTGGTGATGCTCGGAGCGGTCGCCGCGTACGGCTTCGCCTTCCTGCATTTTCCGGGGCGGGACTGGCTGCTGATCGTCGTGATCATCCTGCTCGCGGTGCCCCTGCAGGTCGCCCTCATCCCGCTTGCCCGGCTCTTCGGATCGATCGGCATCTTCGGCAGTGTGCTCGGCGTCATCCTCTTTCACACCGCGTTCGGCCTGCCGTTCGCGATTTTCCTGCTGCGCAATTTCTTCACGCAGGTACCCACCGAGCTGCTCGAGGCCGCCCGCATCGACGGCGCGGGTGACTGGCGGATCTTCTTCCGCGTCATCCTGCCGCTCGGCCTGCCGGCGATCGCCTCGCTGGCGATCTTCCAGTTCCTGTGGACCTGGAACGACATGCTCGTCGCCCTCATCTTCACGAACTCGGAATCGCAGCCGCTGACGGTCGCGATCCAATCGCAGCTGCGACAGTACGGTGCGAACCTCGATGTGCTCTCCACCGGCGCCTTCGTGTCGATGATCGTGCCGCTGATCGTGTTCTTCGCGTTCCAGCGCTACTTCGTCCAGGCGCTGCTGGCGGGCTCGCAGAAGTAGCGTCGCGCGGCCGATCGGGTGGCGCCGCGGCGCGGTTCAGCGCGCGGTGCAGCCGAGCCGGAGGAGGGAGGCCGCCATCGCGTCGATCTCGAAGCGCTGCACCTCACCCATTGCCGTGGCGACCGCGATGACGCGGGGCTCGGTGCCGAGCTCGAGGATGGCATCCACCATCTCGACGCCGCCCACGTGGTGCCGGGTCATCAGCTCGAGAAAGAGGCAGTCGGCCTCCACGCCGGTGGCCGCGGCGAGCCGCGCAAGCTGCTCCGCACTGGCCATCCCCATGGCGGCCTCGAGCTCGGCGTCGCTCGCGGGGTGCGTGGCGGGGTGTGCGCCTCCGGGGGCCGGGGCGACGGAGTCGTGATCGGCCGCCGCGTCGTCGTGCCCCATCCAGCTCATCAGCGCCTCACCACGCTGCGGCAGCCCCCAGCCGACGAGCCACGCGTACATCTCACCGATCTGCGCCGACTGCGCGGTCGCCATGTCGTAGCTCATCATGCGCAGCTCGGCGTCCTCGGTCTTGCGGTGCAGCTCCATCGCCATGTCGACGGCCTGCGCGTGGTGCAGCTGCATATCGCGCGCGAAGCCCGCCTCGGCGCTGTGCGTGTCCGGGGTCGGTGGGGTCGCCGAGGCGACCGCGCCGAACGCGCTGAAACGGCCGAGCGCGAAGGCGAGCACGGCGGCGGCGAGCACGGCGAGGGCCGGCAGGAGCCAGCGGGGCACGCGGCGCGGGGGTCCGGCATCCACCCGCGTACTCAACGTCGACCCGGCCCGTCGATGGCGCCGGTGCACGCCGAGGTGGGCTCGGGCACGTGCTGGTTGCGCCAATATTCTTCGAGGAACTGCGGAATGCGCGGGTCGGTGACCGATTCGAGCTTCAGCTGCGCGTTCCAGGCGCTCAGCGCCAGCGGGGTGTCTTGGCCCGGGAACGGTGAGAGCACGATGTAGGTGGAGGGGAGTTTGGCCTGCAGGGTGGCGAGCGCGGCCTCGTCGATGCGGGTCGCGTCGTAGGTGACCCAGACGGCACCATGCTCCTGCGAGTGCACGGCGAGCTCGTTCTCCTGGGGCTCGGTGTAGACGCCGCAGTTGAGCCAGGCGTTGAAGTGGTTGCCGCCCGCGGCCGGGGTCTGCGGGTAGTCGACCCGCTCGGTGACGTGCCGGTTGCCGTTGTCGAACGTCTCGACCCCCGCGATCTTGGCGCCGGTGCCGCCGACGTCGTAGTTCGCCGCGGGCGGCGCCTTCGGGGCAAGGGCGAACGAGGCGATCAGCACGCCCACGATGGCGACGGCGACGGCGCTGCCCCCGGCCCACCAGGCGACGGTCCGGCGGCGGCGCGCCGCCCGCTGTCGGGCTTCCTGTGTGCGCTGCGCATCGTGCTCGGCCGCTCGTTGATGTGCGGCCCGCTCGTTGAGCTCGGCCTGCTTGGCCGGGTTGCCGCTCTTTGGGGGCTTGCCGCCGGGCTGGGACTGGGTCGGGGTCATGTGTGTGATCTCGGCTGGGGCGTCGGTGTATGACGCGGTGGGCTGCGGGCCGCGGCGTGCGCACAAGGCGCCGCGCTCCCGATCAAGCCTAGGCGCGGGAGGCCCCGCCCGGGCCGGCTGCGGTGCACGCGCGAGCGGTAGGATCGACGGATTCCCCCCACCCGAATCGCGTCGATGCGCTTCTTCCGTCGTCGATGCTCTCGTTAGGTCACTGTGACGCCCACCTCGCCCCCGCCCACGAATCCACCCGTCGACACCGGGGCCGCCGGCGCAGGCGCGAGCGACGATGCGGCGCGCGAGCGCGACCGCGACGGCTCACCGAGCGGGGCGATCCGCCTCCTCGGCCCGAACCCGGCAACCGCGCCGATCATGCTGCACCCCGGCGACAGCATCTCGAAGCGCACACGGGTGCTCTACATCCTCGTGCTCGGTGCGCTCACCGCACTCGGCCCGTTCACGATCGATCTCTACCTGCCCGCGTTCCCGATTCTCGAGCACGACTTCAACACGACGGCGTCGGCGATTCAGCTGACGCTGACGGGAACGATGATCGGATTCGGGCTCGGGCAGCTCGTGGTTGGGCCCTGGAGCGACAAGGTGGGCAGACGCATCCCACTGCTCACGACCACCAGCGTGCACATCTTGGCCAGCGTTGCCGCGGCGATCGCGCCGACGCTGGAACTGCTGGCCGCCGCGCGCGTGGTGCAGGGTGCGGGGGCGGCCGCGGGCGGCGTCGTCGCCGTCGCGATCGTGCGTGACCTCTTCGGTGGCAAGCCCCTCGTGCTGATGCTCTCGCGCCTCGCGCTCGTCTCGGGCGTGGCCCCCGTGATCGCGCCGCTGATCGGCTCGGGACTCCTGCTGGTCACGGATTGGCGCGGCATCTTCTTCGTGCTCGCGGCCTATGGCGCGGTGATGCTCGCGAGCGCGATCTTCCTGGTGCCTGAGACGTTGCCCAAGGAGCGCCGACGGGAGCGCGGTGCGACGACGGTCTGGCAGCGGTATCGCAATGTGCTCGGCGACCGGGTGTTTCTTGGCCTCCTCGTGATCGGTTCGATGACCTTCAGCGGCCTGTTCTCCTACCTCTCGGCATCATCGTTCCTCTTCCAGGAGAGCTATGGCTTCGACCCGCAACAGTACGGTGTGCTGTTCGCGGTCAATTCGCTCGGTGTGGTGCTCGGCGTGCAGACCGCGTCGCGCCTCGCCGCGCGCTTCGGGCCGCAGTGGGTCATGGCGTTCTCGACCGCCGGGCTGTTGCTGTTCGGCTCGATGATCTACGTGTTCTGGCTGCTCGATCTCGGCCTGTGGGGCACCCTCGTGCCGTTGTTCTTGTTCATCACGGCGTGCGGCTTCACGTTCCCGTGCGTGCAGGTGCTCGCCCTCGACCGTCACGGGCGCGAGGCGGGCACCGCCGCGTCGCTCACGGGCGCCGCGAACTTCTCGATCGCCGGGCTGGTCTCGCCCGTGGTCGGCTTGGTGTCGCAGGGCGGTATCACCGCGGGCACCATG
>JAGQTK010000138.1 GCA_020439065.1 Microthrixaceae bacterium | reverse complement strand
ATTCGGCGACGACCGCGGCGATCAGCGCGAGGCCGCCAGCGATGCGGAGGCCGGCGAGGAAATAGGGCAGGGCGTTTGGCAGCTTGAGAAGAAGCAGCGTCTGCCAGCGGCTGGCGCCGTAGAGCTCGAACAGGTTGAGCAGGTTGTGGTCGACCGACTTCAGCCCCGCCACCGTGTTCGACAGGATCGGGAAGAAAGTGACGATGAAGGCGCAGAGCAGCACCGCGGCCTGGGTGTCGCGCACGTAGATCAGGATCAGCGGGGCGATGGCCACGATCGGCGTGACCTGCAGGATCACCGCGTAGGGGAACAGCGCCAGCTCGAACACGCGCGACTGCGTCATGAGCACCGCGAGCAGCGTGCCGCCGACGAGGGCGCCGATCACCACGAGCGAACCCGGAATCGAGATCGTCTTGTTCATCACCTTCGGCGTGAGGAAGTATGCCTCGAGCTGCATGTAGGCGAGGTACACCAGGGCGAAGATGAGCGCGAGCAGCGGGCTCGTGAACAGCGCGACGCTGCTCGCGAGCGCCCAGTAGAGCACCGAACCGATGAGCGGGATCAGGGTGATCAAGAACGCGAGCAGTGCCATCAGCGCGGGGAACGGCAGGCCGAGGAAGAAGTGCAGGAAGAAGGCGAGCACCGAGTTGCACGCGGCCAGGATGACCATGCCGATCAGGTAGCCGCCGACGGAGTCGGTGATCTGGTCGGTGAGCCCGGAGACCTGTGCGCGCGAGTGGGCGGGCACCAGGCGGTAGAAGGCCCGCTTCATCGTGCCGAGCGAGGCGAGGAAGTAGAGCGTGAGCACGACGACGATGAACGAGCCCGAGACGGCCCCGACGACGCCCGCACCGAACTGCAGCGCCCCGCCCCCGATCGCCAGCAGGTTCGAGGGGTTCGAGATGAACGACTTGGCCTGGTCGACGAGGTCGGCGAGATTCGCACCGAAGGTCGCGGTGACGCTCTTGAAGAAGTCGGATTGTTGAAACTCGGTCAGCGCGGTTGGAATGGACGACGCGAATTGCACGACCTGTTGGATCACCGGGGGCAGGATGATCAGCACCACGCCGGTCATCACCACCAAGAACCCGGTGAAGACGATGAGGATGCCCCAGCCGCGCGCGATGTTGTGGCGCTCAAGGCGGCGCACGATCGGGTCGAGCCCCAGCGCGACGAACAGCGCGAGGACGATGTAGATCAGCACCGTCGACAGCGAGCGCAGCGCGATGCCGAGCAGAATGGCGGCGAGGACTCCCAGGGTCACGACGAATCCCGTGGCGAAGGGATGCGCGAACCGGGTTGCCACCTCGCGACCCCCCGCGGGGTTCGCGCCGTGCACGTGCTGCGTCGCGTCGCGGATCGGATCGGCGGGTGGGGATGCTGCACGCTGCTGCTTGCGGGATGCGCGGAGGCTCATGGTCACACTCTATTGCCATCGCATCACGCCGCCATCGCGCGCGATAGTCTCGTGGTGATCTTGCGTGCGATGGAGGGACCCACACATGGCTGAAGCGAACGAGACACCCCAGGAGCAGTTGCTGCGCCTGCGCGCGAGCATCGACAACATCGATGCCGCGCTTGTCTACATGCTCGCCGAACGTTTTCGCTGCACCAAGCAGGTCGGTCAGCTCAAAGCGGTCAACGACATGCCGCCCAGCGATCCCGCGCGCGAGGCTCGTCAGACGGAGCGGCTGCGCGCGCTCGCGATCGACGCCGACCTCGACCCGGACTTCGCGGAGAAGTGGTTGAACTTCGTCGTCGCCGAGGTCATCCACCACCACGTGCGCATCGCCAGCGAGCGCTGAGCCGGTGCCGGCCCGGGATTCGGGCCGATCCGGCATGCATGCTACCGTCGATGAAGGCCTTCCGGGGCCACACGACCAGTCCGCGCTCGATGTTCGCCGCCCCGCCGGGGCGAACACCGAACGTATGGTGCATGGAATATCGCTGAAGACCCGATGTGTTCAGCTGGAGCACACGCCGCCAGTCGGCGAGTGCCGATAGCCATAACCCGGGCGTGACCGATGCAGCCAGATGCAACGGGCTGCCGAGGTATCCAGCAGTGCCAACCGAACACGCACTCGAGGCCAGAAACCTGTTCAAGGTGTTCGGCCGCAACCCAAAACAGGCCATCGCGAGGCTGCGAGCCGGACAGTCACGGGCGGACGTTGCCGATGCCGGCACCGCGGCAGTGATCGACGCGAGCTTCACGGTCAAGCGTGGCGAGATCTTCGTGATCATGGGGCTCTCCGGGTCGGGAAAATCCACCATCATCCGCATGCTCAACGGCCTGCTCGCGCCGAGTGCGGGCGAGGTCATCGTGGGGGGCCAGAACGTCACGGCGGCCTCGGCGACCGAGCTGCGCGCGATTCGCCGGACCTCCATCTCCATGGTCTTCCAGCACTTCGCCCTGCTGCCCCACCGGACGGTCATCGACAACGCGGCCTACGCCCTCGAGATTCAGGGGGTGGCCAAGGCGGAGCGCTTCGAGCGCGCACGAGCGGTCCTCGAGAAGGTCGGGCTCGGCGACCGGCCCGATGCCTTCCCCGATGAGCTCTCCGGCGGTATGCGCCAGCGGGTCGGCCTTGCCCGCGCGCTGACCGCAGGCACCGATATCCTGCTCATGGACGAGGCCTTCTCGGCGCTCGATCCCTTGATTCGTCGCGAGATGCAGGAGCAGCTGGTCGAGCTGCAGCAGGAGCTCGGCCGGACGATCGTGTTCATCACCCACGACCTGAACGAGGCGATGTTTCTCGGCGATCGCATCGCCGTGATGCGGGATGGCCGCATCGTGCAGCTGGGTACGCCGGAGGAGATCCTCACCGACCCGGCCAACGACTACGTCGCCCAGTTCGTGCAGGACGTGGACCGGGCCCGCGTGCTCACCGCGAGCGCGGTGATGGAGCCGCCGGCGTTGACGACCCCGCTGAGTGCAGGTGTGCGCGGCGCGCTTCGTGCCCTGCGCGAAATGCAGGCCAGCAACGTGTTCGCCATCGAGAACCGCCGGCTTGTCGGGGTGGTCAGCGACCGCGCGGTGATCCGCGCGGTGAAGGCGGGCCAGAGCGATCTTCGCAGCATCATCGACCCCGCAGTGCTGACCGTCGGTCCGGATGATCTGCTTACCGACATCGTGGAGCGGGCGGTGGAGACCCCCGTGCCGCTGGCGGTCGTCGATGCGCAGCGCCGCCTGATCGGCGTCATCCCGCGCGTCACACTGCTCGCTGCCCTCGGCAACGTGCCCGCGACGACGCGCGAGATCGCCGTCATCCAGAGCCCCCTCGAGATGGTGGCCGAGTTCACGTCGCTCGTGGATGCCCCGCCCGCGACGCCTGGCGGAGGTGCATCCGCATGAACGACTTCCGCATCCCGATCGGCTCGTGGGTCAACGACGCCATCGACTTCGTCATCGAGCACTTCGGCTGGCTGTTCGACTTCATCGCCGTGATCTTCGCCAGCCTGTACTCCGGCGCGGAATGGGTGTTCACGACACCGCCGTTCTGGGTGATCATCGCCGCCATCGCCGCGCTCGGCTGGCTCGCCAAGGGGTGGAAGCTCGCGATCGGCTCGGTCATCGGGCTGCTGCTGGTGGTCAGCGTCGGACAGTGGAACAACACGATGCAGACCCTCGCGCTGACCACCGTTGCGGTGATCATCGCGATCCTCATCGCGGTGCCGCTCGGGATCTGGGCGGCCCGCTCGCAGCTGGTGTCGACCATCGTGCGTCCGGTGCTCGATTTTCTGCAGACGATGCCCGCCTTCGTCTACCTGATCCCCGCCATCTTCCTCTTCGGGGTCGGCGTGGTTCCCGGGATGGTCGCGACCGTGCTGTTCGCGATCGCGCCGGGCGTGCGACTGACCGAGCTCGGCATTCGTGGCGTTGACAACGAGGTCGTGGAGGCGGGCCACGCCTTCGGCGCGACCCCCGGACGCATTCTGCGCCAGATCCAGCTCCCGCTCGCGATGCCATCGATCATGGCGGGTGTGAACCAGGTCATCATGCTCTCGCTCTCGATGGCCGTGATCGCCAGCATGGTCGGCGCCCCCGGGCTCGGTAAAGACATCATCCAGGCGCTCAGCCGCACGGCGATCGCCCTCGGCTTCGAGGCGGGGCTCGCGGTCGTGATCATCGCGATGATCCTGGATCGCATCACCGGCGGATTCGGGTTGCGCGCCCGGCCGACCGGTTCGCGCCGGGTGCGGGCTGGCCGCGGTGCCGAGGCGGCTTCGGCCTGAGCCACACAGACCACGGCGCAATGATCGCGTCGTTTCCCGCGAGTTCGCTCGCGGGCATCCCAATCCCCGTGCCACAGCGCACGGGAAGAAAGGAACACCAATGAAGAGGCGACACCTGCTGAGCGCGCTCGCGCTCGGCACAGCAGCAGCCCTCGCACTCACCGGATGCGCCAGCGCAGACAACGGCGATGGCGACGCGGCACCTTCCAAGGACCTCACGATCGGCGTGTTCAACGGCTGGCCCGAAGGCGAGGCCGTCTCGTACATCTGGAAGCTCGCGCTCGAGGAGCAGGGGTACAACGTCACCCTCGAATACGCCGATGCGGGCCCCGTCTTCGCGGGCGTGGCGCGCGGCGACTACGACTTCGCGCTGGATGGCTGGCTGCCGCTCACGCACGCGGACTACTTCACGCAGTACGGCGACAAGATCGTCGATCTGGGCTCGTGGAACGACGATGCCAAGCTCACGATCGCGGTGAACGAGGACGCGCCGGTCGATTCCCTCGCGGACCTCGCGGCGAACGCCGACGCGTTCGGCGGTCGCCTCATCGGCATCGAGCCGGGCGCGGGCCTCACCGCTGCGACCGAGGACAACGTGATCCCCACCTACGGTCTTGAGGGGATGGATTTCATCACCTCGTCGACGCCGGCGATGCTCGCGGAGCTGTCGAAGGCGCTCGGCAAGGGCGAGAACATCGCGGTGACGCTGTGGCGTCCGCACTGGGCCTACAACGCCTATGACATCCGCGACCTGGCCGACCCCGAGGGCACCCTCGGCGACGCCGAGTCGATCCACACGTTCACCCGCACGGGCTTTGCCGAGGACTACCCGGAGGTCAACGCGTGGCTGGACGGCTTCACGATGGAGTCGGATCTGCTCTTCTCGCTCGAAGACGTGATGTACAACCACGATGGTGAAGTCACCGACTACACCGAGATCGTCAAGACGTGGATGGCGGAGAACCAGAGCT